>CAYZUZ010000010.1:0-12988 GCA_964481795.1 uncultured Cryomorphaceae bacterium | reverse complement strand
CAAAAAATGAATAAGCTCATGACCATATTATTAGTAGAAGACGACGAAGTGGATGTGATGAATGTAAAAAGAGCCTTTAAAAAAAACCACATTTCTAATCCACTATTGGTAGCAGGCAATGGCTTAGAGGCATTAGAAATATTGCGTAGTCCTAAATTGGAGGTAGAAAAACCCAAAATCGTTTTACTCGATTTGAACATGCCCAAAATGGGAGGTATCGAGTTTTTAAAAGAACTTAGAAAAGACCCCGAATTGGCCTATCTATCTGTATTTGTGATGACTACGAGTAATGAAGACAGCGATAAAGTCGAGGCGTTCAACCTCAATGTAGCAGGCTATATACTCAAACCATTGTCTATGGAGCAATTTATAGCAGCGGTATCTACACTCAATAGTTATTGGATGCTTTGCGAATTCCCAACCTCTTAATTCCATAGTTTTGATAGGACCTTTAAAAATCCTTTTTGTAGAGGATGATGAGATAGACACATTGGCCTTTAAGCGAGCTGTTTCCAAATCTGGTGTGGCTATAGAGCAAATCATGTGTTTTCAGTACGCACACGAAGCTATTGATAGCTTAGATCATTTTACCCCTGATTGCGCTTTTATTGATTATCAATTGCCAGGCTCCGATGGTCTTCATCTGCTTAAAAACCTAAAGAAAAAAATGCCTCAGCTACCCGTGGTAGTATTTACCTCGCAAGGCGATGAGCGCATAGCCGTAGAGATGATGAAGAATGGGGCCTACGATTATTTTTCGAAGAGCGAGGTCAATACCGAAAAAATTTCCAAAACCCTCCTCGGCATCATTCGCATACTGGAGCTGGAGCTGGAGCGTGAACAGACACGAATAGTACTGGCAGAAAAAGAGTCGTTCATTAAAAAAATAACCCAAAGCTCGCCCAATATTATTTATGTGAATGATATTGAAACGGCATTCAATATTTTTCACAACGATCAGATTAGAAACATATTAGGCTACAGTGAAAAAGAGGTGAATGAAATGGGAATAGGGCTATTTAGTAAGATTCTCAATTTCTCCGAATTTGAAAACATTCGAAAGCATTATTTAGATATCCGTCACAACTTAAAAGACGGTGATATTGCCGAGTTTGAATTCAAATTGATTCACAAAGACGGTCACGATGTATGGCTTTTTACACGCGAAATTGCCTTTAAACGCAATGCACAGGGCAAAGTAAAAGAAATTTTAGGCACAGCCATAGATATTACCGGCCGCAAAAAGCAAGAGCAAGAATTGATAGAGGCCAAACAAGCCGCAGAAGAAGCAGCAAGGGCCAAAAGCGATTTTCTATCCACCATGAGCCACGAAATACGCACTCCTATGGGCGCTATTATGGGCCTATCAGAAATTCTGCTCAAGGAGGCACATTTAGAAGGCAAGAACTTAGAACACCTCAAGGCCATTAAGTTTTCTGCAGATAATCTTTTGGTTATCATCAACGATATATTGGATTTTTCGAAAATAGAGGCCGGAAAGCTCAATTTCGAAAACAACAATTTTGGGCTAAAAGAGATGCTCGGATATTTGGAGAAAACCTTTATACCCCGTGCAGAGGCTCAAGGTATAGGGCTTTACATACACCAAGATACAGATTTGCCCGAATATGTAAAAGGAGATGCCGTGCGCCTCAACCAAATATTGATCAATATATTGGGAAATTCAATCAAATTTACCCTCAAAGGAAGAGTAGATTTGGCTGTGCAAGTACTCAAAAAAATGGACAATAAAGTACAAATTCAATTCACTATATCAGATACAGGAATAGGTATACCCAAAGAAAAATTGCCCAATATTTTTGAGAGTTTTTCGCAAGCACATTCCAACCGAAAGAAAAACTTTGGAGGCACTGGTTTAGGGTTGGCTATTACCAAGCAACTTATCGACCTGCAAGGAGGCAATATTTTAGTAGAAAGCGAAGAAGGAAAGGGAACTACTTTTCATTTTGATTTGCTTTTTGAAATAGGACACAAAGAAGTAGTACAAGAGGGCGATGCCCAAGAAGCTCTTGAGTTATTGAGTAAGCTCAATATACTCGTAGCCGAAGACAACGAAGTGAATCAAACCTTGATAGGTCATATTTTGAAGAAATGGGGCTGTAATTTTAAAATTGCAAATAATGGACAAGAGGCATTGGAACTTGTTGAATCAGAGTCCTTCGATTTGATTTTGATGGACTTGCAAATGCCTGTAATGGACGGCATAGAGGCCTTACATACCCTAAGGGCAAGAGGCGATCAAAAGGCCAAAACCCCTGTAATAGCCCTTACAGCGGATGCTTTTGCCCGCACCAATCCTGAAACCAGAAATATCGGTTTCGATGATTTTGTAACCAAACCTTATAAATATCATGAGCTGCAGACCATAGTTTTGGGCACAGTAGCTGGTAAAATTTAATTTCACATGAAAAAATTCCTCTATGCGCTTATTGCAGTGGTTGCCTTTATGGTGGTAGCCATTTATATCACAGGCAACGGACACCTGATAAAAGGAGCGCAAATAGTTTATCTAAAAGGTTATAAATCAGCGTATATACATGATTATATCCACTTTGATACCCGTGTGCTGCCTGCCTCAGATAAGCCATATCTGATACCCAACAAAAAAAGTGATTTTGCCTTGAGCAATAGACTTACAGCGGCCTTAAATGAAACAGAATCAGTGGCATTTATGGTAATTCAAAAAGACAGCATTCTGCACGAGTCCTATTATAAAGGTTATACTGAAGATACGCTCTCAAATTCTTTTTCAATGGCAAAAAGCGTAATCACACTATTGGTGCAAATAGCCATACAAGAAGGAAAAATAGGAGGGTGGAACCAAATGGCTCAGTCGTTTTTACCAGAGTTGAAGGGCGAATATGCAAGTGAAGTGCAATTGAAACACCTCAGTAGTATGACAGCCGGCTTGGAGTGGGACGAAAGCTATAAAAATCCTTTTGGTGTAACAGCTAAAGCATACTACGGCTCCGATGTCAATCAAGTGGTTCTAAATCAACCTATAGCCCACATGCCCGGAACAAAGTACATATACCACAGTGGCGAAACACAACTGCTCGGTATTGCTCTTTCGCGCGCGGTGGGGCAATCGGTAACTGAGTATGCTACCGAAAAACTATGGAAGCCCTTGGGTATGGAGCATCATGCACGCTGGCATTTAGACAAAGAAAATGGCAATGAACTCATGTATTGCTGCTTGAATGCTTCGGCTAGAGATTTTGCAAAGCTGGGGCTATTAGTCTTGAACCACGGAAAGTACAATGGGCAGCAGTTGGTTGATAGTGCTTTTTTACACTTGGCCCGCAAACCTACTTTTGACGAACGCTATGGATATTCCTTTTGGTTAAACAATAGTCATGGCACTCCTATTGCGTATTTCCGCGGGGCTACGGGGCAATATGTCATCATGATACCTGAATATGATTTACTTATAGTTCGCCTGGGATATAAAACTTTTCCGCAAAGCGATGGTAAGCATCACGATGAGTATCATATTATAGTAGATGAAGTATTGGCAGAAATAAAAAGGTTAAACCCAAGAGATAATCAAACGAGTTCGTCTCCTTTGGAAGAGGTAGAAAGCAACAATCCTATGTAATTCAAATCCAGCATTCAGTATTCATTTCAATACTATTTTGATACAATATGAAAGCATTTCCTGAGGGGTCTGAAAATTTAACCATCGTTGAAACACACGTAATTAGGCGATTAAAATTAAGTAATTTGTTTAGTTACTTGCTTCAATCTCTCAATATAGAAAAAGGCTGGCTTTTTTCGCTGAAGCATCTTTTTGCCAATCCAGGGAGTATGGCACTTGATTATACAGCATCGGGTAGGCTTAAGTATGTGGCGCCTTTCAAAATGCTGTTTATCACCACCACACTGGCTTTTTTTGCGCTCAAATATTCAGGCACTGCTGAGGTTTTTGCCGAAGGGGTAGTGGAAGGGGCAAAGGACAAAACGGTAATAAATTTATTGGAAAAAGCCAGCGATTATTTCAATATTTTGATATGGATTTATATTCCCATTGCGGCCATTTTCACTTGGTTGATAAATAAAAAAAGAACTCAATTAAATTATGCTGAAAACTTAGTGTTTCATACCTACTTTTTTGTGCTTACCAATATTTTAACACTCCTTATCATGCTGGATAGATGGGTGTATCAATCAAGCATTTGGAATTTGTTGATGTTCGGTTTTTTGTTGTTTTACAACATGTACGCTTACAAAAGTTTTTTTTCAAAAAAATGGCTACGTGCCGCATTGGAAAGCACTTTTTTATTCCTTTTCAATAGCCTTTTGTATTTTGCCTTTTTGATTTTTATATTGGCAATTTATGTTAAATATCAGTAAGAATTAAGCTCAAGTCTATCGCAACATACTGCACGCTTTTTTCAATGCTTCTATGAATATATCAATTTCTTCTACAGTATTATAAAAAGCAAAGGAGGCTCTTACGGTACCTGGAATTTCAAATCGCTCCATAATAGGTTGGGTACAATGGTGTCCTGTTCTCACGGCTACGCCCATTTTATCGAGTAGCACGCCTACATCATAAGGATGTGTGCCCTCAGGGATGAAGCTTATTACGCTTGCTTTGCTTTCAGCGATGCCGTACAATCGTATATCACCTAATGCATGTAATTGCTCCGTAGCATAGTGGAGCAAGCTGTTTTCGTAGGCATATATTTCATCCAAACCTATGTCATTCATGTAGTTGAGCGCAACACCCAAACCTATGGCACCCTCTATATTTGGAGTTCCTGCTTCGTATTTGAAGGGTATCTCGGCATAGGTAGTTCCTTTAAAACTTACTGTTTTAATCATATCACCGCCTCCCATGTACGGGGGCATGGCATCTAGGAGTTCTTTTTTGCCATATAGGATGCCTATGCCTGTAGGCGCACAAGCTTTGTGACCGCTAAAACAATAAAAATCAGCATCTAAAGCTTGAACATCAATTTTCATATGAGGAATAGACTGAGCTCCATCTATCATTACCACAGCGCCTACACTGTGTGCGGCTTGTATTATTTCTACTACTGGATTAATGGTTCCTAAAGCGTTAGAAACATGGTTTACAGCCACTAATGCAACATTTTTGTTTAATAATTGGTGGTACACATCCATGCGTAGGCAGCCTGCATCATCTATAGGTATTACCTCTAATTTTAGATTGCGTTTTTGAGCCAGCATTTGCCAAGGCACGATATTAGAGTGATGTTCTAACTCACTTACCAAAAGAGTTTTACCTTCAGGTATGAGTTCGCCATAACATTGAGCAACCAAGTTGATAGCCTCTGTAGTGCCTCGTGTAAACAATACTTGCTCTCTTGTAGGTGCGTGTAGGTGCTTTTGTACTATATCGCGGGCTTGCTCCATAGCCTCAGTTGCTAGCTGACTCAGGTGATGTACGCCTCGGTGTACATTGCTGTTGTATCTTTTATAATAATCCTGAATGGCATCGATTACTTGTACTGGTTTTTGTCCTGTAGCTGCATTGTCAAAATATACCAAAGGGCGCTTATTAACCTCTTGAAATAAAATAGGAAAATCTTTTCTGATTTCGTTTATTGGGAAATTCATGTTCTTTAAATCATTGTTATAGTACCATACAAACAGCGGCTCGAATTGCTCACTACTCGCTTATAAACTTTGCCTTACCTTGGTATACTTGGCCTTGTAGTTCTGCTCCGTCCCAAGTGGCATAAGTAAAGTATTGTATCCAATCGCCTAGGTTTAGGTATTGGGCTTTGTTGGCTACATTTAAATGTAGCGGTAGGTGCCTATGGCCAAAAATAAAATAATCAACAGCTTGATTTTGAAGCACATTTAGACAATGCTGATAAAGCCATTCATTTTCTTTGCCATTGTAAACAGAGTCTTCATCACCTGTTTTTGCTCTAGATTTTTTGCTAAAAAAATCTGCCAAACCTATTCCAAAATTGGGGTGTAAGCGAGCAAAAGCCCATTGGCACATTTTATTATTGAATACTTTTTTGATGAATTTATAGCCATGATCGCCAGGGCCTAATCCGTCGCCATGACCAATATAAAATGTTTTACCTTGATAAGTTTTTATTATAGGTTCGTGGTATAGTGTCAAACCGATTTCTTGAGGGAGGTAATCAAAAATCCACATATCGTGGTTGCCGGTAAATAAATGTATGGGCAACCCTTGATCTGATAACTGTGCTAGAGCTCCCAAAGTACGCACAAAACCCCGAGGAGCAGCTTTTTTATATTCAAACCAAAAATCAAACAAGTCGCCCACTATGTAAAGTTCTTGCATTTCGGGGCCAAATTCTCTCAGCCATTGCACAAAAAGCTGCTCCCTTTTTCGGCTCGCAGCTTCATTGGGCGCGCCTAAATGTAAATCGGAAATAAAAAAAATTTTTTTACCCTTTTCCATGTGCTTAATATGCTCTTTCTGAGCGACCTTCTATAAAGTTTACAAATGCTTTATTCACTACTCTTGTGCCCCCAGGTGTAGGAAAATCACCCGTAAAATACCAAACTCCTTGATTGCCCGGACAAGCTTGTAGCAGGTCTTTTACCTTTTGAAATACAATGCTTACCTTGGCACGTACCTCGGCAGGGGTGAGCAATTCTGCAATAGCTTCTGAAATTTCATCGTCGCTAAAAGGGGCGTAGATTTCCTTTACATGGTTTATAGGCTCAGGATTATCTGAGGCTAAAAAGGCCTTGCATTTTTCATACACTTCGCTCAAGAGTTTTTCTCTTCCTGTTTTTTTCAATAAATGGATGGCAGCTCTAAAGGCAATAAAATCGCCTAAACGCGCCATGTCTATTCCGTAACAATCTGGATAACGTATTTGTGGGGCAGAGGATACAATCACTATGTGGCCAGGATCAAGACGGTCAAGTATTTTTAGAATGCTCTGTTTGAGCGTGGTGCCTCTTACAATGGAGTCGTCGAGTACTACAAGATTTTCGCCTTCTTCAATGATGCCTTGTGTAATGTCGTACACGTGCGATACTAAATCATCGCGGCTAGCATCTTCGGTAATAAAGGTGCGCATTTTTGCATCTTTCCAGGCTACTTTATCTACTCTGGGTCTGGGCTCCAGTATCGCTCTGATAGATTTTTCATTAGCTTGAGTGCCCAAAGCCATTATTTTTTGAATTTTATCTTGGTCCATGTAGTGCTCTACACCTTTTACCATACCATAAAAAGCCACTTCTGCTGTGTTGGGAATAAAAGAAAATACCGTCTTGTCAAGTCGGTAGTCAATTTTCTTAAGCACTTGACCTACAATGCGTTTGCCGAGCTCTATACGTTCTTTGTAGATGTCCCTATCATTACCTCGGCTGAAGTATATACGTTCAAACGAACAAGAAAGTCGCTGTTTTGATTTGTTGATTCGCCTTTCGGCAAAGCTTCCATCTTTTTTAATAATGAGTGCACAGCCCGGTTTTACTTCCTTAATGCTTTCGGTTTTTACGTTGAAGGCTGTTTGAATCACGGGCCTTTCGGAGGCTACCACCACTACTTCGTCGTCGGCATAATAAAAAGCAGGTCTAATGCCATTTGGGTCGCGCAGCACAAAAGCATCGCCATGCCCCAATAGGCCAGCCATGGCATAACCACCATCCCAGTATTTAGCCGATTTTTTCAGTATTTTTTGTAAATCCATTTCCTCTGCTATCAAGGGCGAAATATCCTTTTTGCCGAGACCTTGTTTTTTGTATTTGCGATAAATACGCTCGTTAGATTCATCAATAAAATGGCCTATTTTTTCTAGTATGGTTACCGTATCGGCTTTTTCTTTTGGGTGCTGCCCAATATCTACCAAGCTGTCAAAAAGTGCATCTACATTGGTCATATTAAAATTGCCTGCCAATATCAGGTTTCGGGTAACCCAGTTGTTTTGGCGAATAAAAGGATGACAATTTTCAATGCTATTTCCGCCATAGGTTCCGTAGCGTAAGTGCCCTAAATACAGCTCACTTACAAAGGGAAATTCGCTTTTCAACTGCTCAATACTCATGTCATCTATCGAGCGATTTTTGGCGGTTTCCTCAAATCGAGTTTTTATTTTTCCAAATAAATCTACGATAGGCGATGAGGCATTGGAGCGGTACCTACTTATGTAGCGAGAGCCGGGTTGCATATCAAATTTGATACTGGCTATACCTGCACCATCTTGACCTCTGTTGTGCTGTTTTTCCATCAGCAGGTACATTTTATTTAATCCGTAAAATGTCGTGCCGTATTTTTCTTTGTAATATTCCAAAGGTTTAAGAAGTCGGAGTAGTGCTATACCGCACTCGTGTTTGATAGCGTCGCTCATGGGGAGGTTTGAACAATGGGGGTTATTTCCTTTTGCTAAGGGATTCAAGTTAAAACGCAAAAATACGGCTTTAATAGGCTTAAAACGGAATCAAACTAGAGAACGAGCGATTATAAAAAGGGATTGTAAAAGATTTTTGGGTGTTTTAGCCGTTGATTCACATTTAGATAAGCACAGAAGTTTAATTCTTCATTATTAATGCCTAATACTCCTGTCTAATTTCATTTTTATACGTTTTATTTGTATTTTATTTTCAAAAAAGAAAAATGCAGAAGATTTTTTTATTGCTTATCATGATAGGCTCAGGCGTATGGCAGGTAAATGCTCAAAGCTGGATGGAATTAATTGAACAAGGAGAAACGGATTATCAGAAAATTAAAGCTGCCGGTGAGCTAGATTATAGCGAAGAATCTTTGAGGGAAAAGGGCACAGGATACAAACAGTTTAAAAGGTGGGAGTGGCTTGCCGAACAGCAGCTTGATGACAATGGAAAAATCCTGAGCGCACGCCAAGTGTATAATGAGTGGCAAGTCTTTGAAGCTGCTTATCAGAATAAAACTTCAAATTTCTCAGGCAATTGGGAACCGCATGGCCCCGAATCGTGGTCGGTGATGAATAACGGATATAGTCCTGGAAATGGCAGGGTTAATACCATAGTATTTGATTCCGCACACAACAATACCATGTATGTGGGCACACCCTCAGGAGGCTTGTGGCGTAGTTATAATTTTGGTGTAACTTATGAGTGTCTTACAGATCACTTACCCATCTTAGGAGTAAGTAATGTTTGCATCAATCCACATGATTCCAACATTATCTACCTAGGCACAGGCGATGCCTATGCTACCGATAATTATACCATTGGGGTACTTAAAACCACCGACAATGGCCAAACATGGCAAAGCACTGGACTTAGTTGGCCTTTTCAGCAAATGGTCAGATTGTATCGCTTGTATTTACATCCTGTTGACACCAACATCTTGATTGCCACTACCAGTCAAGGGGTATATCGCACCGATGATGGCGGCACTACATGGTCACAACGTTCCTCGGCATTGATGCAATCATTAATAGCCAACCCCAAAAATCCTGATATTCTCTATGGTGCTCGATCTGCAATTTTTAAAAGTACCGACAAAGGACTTACCTGGTCTTTTAGCAATAATGGAATACCCCCCACAGGTCAGGTTCGTCGTATTGAGTTGGGTATGTCCAAAGCCGATACCTCTGTGATTTATGCATTGCTTGCCGAACAAAACACCAATGCTCTTTTGGGTGTGTACAAATCAATACAGTCTAGAGATTCTTTCGCTCTAGTTTGCGATACGCCAAATATTTTGCACGGCTCCGAAGATGGAAGTGGAAGCACGGGTCAAGGGTGGTATGATTTGGCCATAGCAGTAGATCCAAATAATGTAAATATTGTATATACAGGTGGTGTAAACATTTGGAAATCAGTAGATGGAGCCAATTCATTTCAAATAAACTCTCATTGGGTATATTCCAATCCCAACGTGCCTTATGTACATGCCGATATCCATTATTTAGGTTTTTGGTTCAACCGATTGTACTCGGGCAATGATGGTGGAGTACACTTTACCGCCAATGGCGGTAATACTTGGGTAGACCAAAGCATGGGTTTAGGAATAACGCAAATTTACAGATTGAGCACAAGCGCTACCAACCCCGATATTATTCATTTTGGAGCACAAGACAATGGCTCGATGAGGTATATCCCCAACCAAGGGTGGCATCAGGCTTTTGGTGCTGACGGCATGGAGTGTGTGATTGATTATACCAATCCCAATATTGGGGTTTTAAGCTCACAAAATGGGGGTTTGAGAATTTCTCAAGATGGCTTTAACTCATTAACAACATTTATGCAAGGAGTTAATGAACCCTCTGGCTGGGTTACACCTTTTATCATCCATCCTAGCAATCCTTTGGAATATACAGTAGGAAGAAGAACCCTGTGGCGTACGCAAAATCGAGGACAAACTTGGACGGCACTTACACCTACAGATAATCAATTTATTAATGCAATAGCGCAGTGTAAATATGACCCTGCAACCATGTACTATTCACGATCCAATAGAATGTGGCGCACAGATGACAACGGCCTTACTTGGATACAAGTCAATTTTGGATTGCCCAATAGACCCATTACTTCCATAGCTATAGATCCTTATGATGGATTCAAGGTTTTTGTTACATATAGCGGTTATGGAGCAGGTCAAAAAGTATATTATAGCGAAGATGGTGGAGCCATTTGGGAAAATATCAGTTATAATTTACCCAATATTTCAGCCAATTGCTTGTTGATTCAAGAAAGCAGTCCTGATTATGCGTTGTATTTGGGCACTGAAATAGGCGTTTATTATATCGATAGTACGCTTACCGATTGGGAGCCTTATAACGAAGGATTGCCTAATGTAAGAGTAAGTGAGCTAGAAATTAACTATACAAGTGGTGACTTGGTAGCTGCTACTTACGGCCGAGGAATATGGAAAAGTGATTTAAAATGGTTCAATCTGAATTTAGATAAGCACCCCACGCAGCAGTTGAGCAGCCGAGCATATCCCAATCCTTTTGTAGAAACCGTGCACATCAACATGCCAGAGAATGGATCTGTTGAGGTTTTTGACCTTAGTGGTCGATTGATATTTACACAACAAGTTCACGAAGGCAAAAACACTTTGAATCTTTCAAACTTAAAATCAGGAGTTTATCTATATGCCACCTACAATTTGCAAGGCAACGCAAATGGCAATGGCAAACTATTGAAAAACTAATTTACAAAAAAGCTTATCTCAATGATCATAAGAAAAGCATTATTTATTATCGGCCTTTGTACAGTCTTTGTAGCTTGCAAACCCTATCACAGTACAATTAAAGTACAGGGCACAACGGAAAACTGCACCGGCAAAGATTTAATGACCAATACTTTAGAAGAACTTGCTTTTACAAAAAAAGAGTATGTTTACAGAAAAGCCAACAGTAAAAAGCCATTTATTGCTGTAAGAACAGATGAAAATGGAAACATACATTTACAACACAAATCGAAGCGATTGGAGTTTTTTAGGGTGGAAAAAATTTCGAGTGAAATAGAATCCAACACAGAAAATTGCCAAAACTGGAGACAAACACCAGATTTCACCATCGAAGCAAACCGAAAAACTACTGAGAGAGAGGTGTTTTATCACCAAGATTGTAATCCTTGTTTGTTGCCAATGCCGTAGAGTAAAATGCTTTATTGATTAATTTTATTCCATTGCTTTAAACGCTGCTGCAAAGTTGCGCATAAATTTGCGAGTCAACTCAAAGTCATGAGTATCAGCATGAGCTTGGTTTTCAGTAGTCATGTCAATAGTTCCGCCTGGGCCATCAAATAAGGCATTCAAATCAATTCCTATTTTTAGGGTTTGATTTTTGTTATTTTCTAACTTTAAAGGTGTATTAAAAGTCAATTCACTACCATAAAGCAATTCATTGGTACCAGGATGATAAGAAGCAGGAGTGGTAGGCTCTGTGTGTAAAACCCTCATTTCAAGCAATACAAAACGATATTGCATAGCCCAGCTCCAGTGCATGTTATGAAAAGCGCTTAGTGGGTGTTCTCTTTGAAAGTCTAATGGATTAAGAGCATTATTTGCACTATCTAGCCCTGGATAAAAACTTAATTTTTGGTATTCACCGGCAGGCAGTTCAATGGTAAATTTTTGATAATCAGGATTTTCCAATTTTAGAACAAAAAGATTTTCTTTGGGCTCTACATAATTGTTATTGTAGGTATAAAACTTCATATTTGATACAAAATATCGCATCATTTCCACCTCAATTTCTCTGTTTTCAGTTAGATAAATGTGTTCTCCAGCGGCTTCGGTTTTGCCTTGGTTGATCATATAAAACTCAATAGTAAGCTTGGGTGCTATTGGAGTTTGGACTACCTGATCTTTTTCACAAGAGGTAATTCCTAGTCCTGCTACAAGGGTAATTAATGTTGTAGCTAGGATTATTTTGAGTAAGTTTTTCATTTCTATCTAATTAAAATTAATGCTAAGATTATCAATCAGCGTCTTTACTCGTTGCTGATCGGTAATATCAAGCGGGTCAAACCCGATGGTAGGATGTTCATATAGGTCAAACTGATCAAACATCTGCTCTAAGTTAATATAAGCTTCAAAACTAATAACCCCTTGATTTTTAAGGTTAAAGTTTTTAAAGCGAAACCACGCTCTCGGTGTTTCTACCTCAAAGGGCAAACGAAGGCGCCAATGTATAGGTACAAAACCATCAACAGTATCCAGTGGGTTGTAGGCTTTACCTTTAATGGTTACCAAATTGTAAACGCCCCACTCTGGGTCAAATAAACCCGTATCAGAAAGCGCCTCTTCTGATCTAAACATATTGGGCCTATAGTTTACAGCTCCAAAGCTCGTATCATAGGGTACGCCTAAATCCAATCCGTATCCACCATTATAGGTGCCTCCAGGTATCAAACCCGCTCTAAATTCACCACCTTTTAAGGATGCTATAGAAAATTGTGGCTTACTGAATAGGCTGTCGGTAAAAATAGTATCACTGCCATTCACTGCGATAAAGTTGGAAAAAACAATTTGAATATCATCTATTTGAAAAAACTTGCCGCCCCC
>CAYZUZ010000009.1:0-13140 GCA_964481795.1 uncultured Cryomorphaceae bacterium | reverse complement strand
ACCCTTGCTGGGCTAGGAGTTCTTCGTGTTGTCCTATTTCTACTATTTGGCCTTGGTCTAGTACTACAATTTTATCGGCATGGCGTATGGTGCTCAATCGGTGGGCAATGATTACTGATGTGCGGTGCTGCATCAATCGGGTCAAGGCTTCTTGCACCAGTTGCTCACTTTCGGTATCAAGGGCAGAGGTGGCTTCGTCCAATATCAAAATTTCTGGGTTTTTGAGTATGGCGCGTGCTATGGCTATGCGTTGTTTTTGGCCTCCGCTCAATCTATTGCCTCCATCGCCTATTGAGGTATCAAAACCTCCGTCTAGGGCCTTTATAAAATCGTAAGCATTGGCCTTGCGCGCAGCCTCTTCTACCTCTGCTCTGCTGGCATTTGGGTTGCTCAGCGCTATGTTGTTGTGCACCGTATCGTTAAAAAGTATAGGGTCTTGACTTACGATACCCATCAAGTTGCGAAGGCTTTTGATTTTGAGCTTGCGCAGGTCTAAACCATCTATAAGCAGCTCTCCTTCAGTAAGGTCGTAAAACCTCGGTATCAGGTTGGCCAAGGTGCTTTTTCCGCCACCCGACATGCCCACTAGTGCCAGGGTTTGTCCTTTCTCAAGCTTGAGGTGGATGTTTTGGAGTATGGGGCGCTCACCATAGCTGAAGTGCACGTTTTTAAACTCAATAGAATGCTTAAAACCTTCTAAGTGCAAGGCGCCTTCGCTCTCGTGAATTTTTTCATCGGCTTGCAAAATTTCCAATACACGCTCGGCTGCTGCATTGCCCTTTCGCAAGGTATAGGAGGCACGGCTCAAGGCTTTTGCGGGAGCAATCATTTGGTAAAAAAACAGGATGTAGGCTATGAACTGTTCCGGCCCAAAGCCGTCGCTTTCCATCACTATTTTACCACCAAACCAAATAACGGACGCCATTACAGCCGCTCCCAAGGTTTCTGATAAGGGCGAAGCCAAATCTTCCCTTCTCAAAACCCTGTTCATGGTATTAAAATTTTCGGTGTTGAGGGTTTTAAATTGCTTGTGCTTAAGCGCCTCCGCATTGAATCCCTTGATGATGCGCAGTCCGCCCACACTTTCATCTATGGCCGACATAAGCTTGCCCATCAATTGCTGGGCTTGGGTAGAGCTGCGCTTGAGGCTTTTGCCCAATTGCGAAATAAGAATAGAAACTACTGGCAAGCTCACCAATACAAACAGTGTGAGTTTGTAATTCATCCAAAGCAATACCCCCATGGATCCCAGAATCATCAAAGGCTCGCGAAACACCATTACAATGGCTTGCAGGGTGCTGGTTTCTACCTCTTTGAGGTCGGAGGTCATGCGCGAAATGATATCGCCCTTGTTGCGCTTGCTGTAATAAGCCAAGGGCAGAGCCAAGATTTTTTCATGCAAGGCATTGCGAATGCCCATGGTAAGGCCATTGCGCAGGGGCGCAATAAAATAGAGAGCGAGGTAATGAAAAAGATTTTTGAAAAAGAAGGCCAAAACCACCCAAATACACACGTAAAACAAGGCCGCTGCCGTGGTGGTGTGTTGTAGCCTGTTTTGAATTTCGCGATAAAAAGAGTTTTTGAGCTCAACGATAAAACCCGAGTCGCCACTGATGGGAATATGGGGTTCGTTGCCAAAAATCAATTGGAGTACAGGCACCACCAATCCGATACTGAGTAGCGAAAATAGTATGGCACCCAGATTAAAAATCACATTGGCTATCAGATTGTTGCGATAGGGTTGGGCAAAGCGAAGAAGGGTGTATAAGGGTTTCAAAAGGCAAATAATAATGGGATGAATTCTAAGAGTTTAAATAATTTTAAGCCCCTTGAATGCCACAAAAGTAATTCATTATTTGTTGCAAAAGAGTTTAAGCCTTTATCCCAAAGCCCATTGTGGAGCGCACACGTGCTAGTACGGCATCAGCGGTAGAGGCCGCTTTTTGTGCACCTTCTATTAGCACTTGGTCTAAACCTTGTGGATCGTTCATCCATCTATCGTATTCAGCTCTAGCGGTAGCATACTTACTTAGTAGGGTTTCTAAGAGTTCTTTTTTGGCATGTCCGTAGCCATAGTTGCCTTCTCGGTATTTAATTTCCATCGCTGATACGGCCTCTTTACTAGCTACTTGTTTAAATAATGTAACCACATGGCAGGTATCCGGATTTTTGGGTTCTTCGAGTGGGGTAGAATCGGTAATGATGCCCATCACCTGTTTTTTCAAAATCTTTTCAGGGGCAAAAATATCCACGGTATTTCCGTAAGACTTGCTCATTTTGCGTCCGTCGGTACCGGGTATTATCATTACCTCCTCGCGCACAAATGATTCAGGAACGCGAAGAATTTCAGCCTCATAATGATGATTGACCTTGAGGGCAATATCGCGGGTTATTTCCAAATGTTGTAGCTGGTCTTTGCCTACAGGCACCACATCGGCATCATAGAGCAAGATATCAGCGGCCATCAATACCGGGTAATTGAAAAGGCCTGCATTGACTTGTGCCAAATGTTCACTTTTATCCTTAAAACTATGAGCGTTGGCCAGCATGGGGTAGGGCGCAAAGCAGCTCAAATACCAAGTAAGTTCGGCTACTTGAGGCAAATGACTTTGAACGTAAAGGGTGTTTTTACTTACATCAAAACCACAGGCCAGCCAAGCGGCAGCTACTGCACGCACATTGTTTTTGCGCACCTCTGCATCGCGCAAGGTGGTAAGCGAGTGCATATCTGCAATAAAGAAAAAAGATTCTTGATTTTCTTTTTTTGAAAAAGCTACAGCGGGCTCTATAGCGCCCAATACATTGCCCAAGTGGGGCTGTCCGGTGCTTTGAATACCTGTAAGATAACGGGTCATTTTGGGTGGTAATAAAAGTTTTTTCCTAGATGCTCATCGAGCAGGGCAAAAGTAAAACGCAGGCACAAGCAAAGGTTCATTTTTACACAAATGGATTTCATAAACAAATTATTGCTGTTGTCCCTTATTTTCGCAGAATAAAAATCAAGGTGTTTCACCGTCTAATAATCGAATAATAAGAATATGAAAGTATTAGTGTGTATCAGCCACGTGCCCGACACCACCTCCAAAATCAACTTTACCGACAACAACCAAGCTTTTGACAAAAATGGGGTTTCATTCGTGATCAATCCTTACGATGAGTTTGGACTCACACGCGCCATTTGGTTGCAAGAAAAGCAAGGTGCACAGATCACCGTGTTCAATGTAGGCACAGCCGAAACCGAGCCCACCCTGCGCAAGGCCTTAGCCATAGGTGCCAACGATGCAGTACGCGTAGATGCAGAGCCTACCGATGCCTTTTTTGTAGCAGAGCAAATAGCTGAATACGTAAAATCCAACCCGGTAGACCTCATCATTGCTGGTCGCGAATCTATCGATTACAACGGAGCTCAAGTGCCCGGTATGGTAGCAGCTTTGTTGGGCTGGCCTTTTGTAAATGCTTGCGTAGGCATGGAAGTAGCAGAGAGCCAAGCCACCTGTACCCGCGAAATAGACGGAGGCAAAGAAGTATCTGTAGTAAGCTTGCCAGCCGTAGTAGCAGGCCAAAAGGGATTGGTAGAAGAAAAAGACTTGCGAATACCGAATATGCGCGGCATCATGTCGGCCCGAACCAAACCTTTAAAAGTAATACCAGCTGTGGGCGACAATAAAAAAACGGAAGCCGTTAACTACGAAAAACCAGCCCCCAAAGCAGCCGTGAAAATGATAGACCCCAGCCAAGTAGAAGAGCTGGTGAGTTTATTGCACAACGAAGCCAAAGTTATTTAATTCAAACTAAGTAAAACTTTAAAAAACAAGAGATTATGAATGTATTGGTGTATGTAGAAAACTGGGAAGGAAAGTTTAAAAAAGCTTCCTACGAAGCAGTAGCTTATGGCCGTAAACTGGCCGAAATGACAGGAGGTAAAGCCATCGCTTTATGTATCAACGCGAGTGATGAGGTAGCCCAACTGGCGCAGTATGGCGCAGCCAAAATATTGACCGTGAGCGGTGAGGCTTATTCAAGCTTCAACAACCACCTATGGGCCCACACCCTGCAAAAAGCAGCTGAGGCTGAAGGTGCCCAATACATGGTGATTTCAGGCAGCTTTAATGGAAAAATGATAGCACCCTTGGTGGCCGTGAAAAGCGGATTGAGCTTAATTACCAATGTAATAGCACTGCCTACAGCGGTAGCTCCTGTAGTAGTAAAAAGAAGCGCATTTTCCAGCAAAGGATTTGTAGAGTATCAAAGCAAAACGCAAGGCGCCATCATCAGCTTTATACCCAATGCCGTAGGCATAAGCGAAGGCGCAGCAGCAGGCGAGCTAGCCGCTTTTGATGCAGGAAGTCCAGACCAATTGCCTGCCGTAGAGGTAAAAGAAGTAGACAGAGTAAAAGGAAAAATTCCCTTGCCCGAAGCAGAATTGGTGGTATCGGCAGGTCGTGGACTCAAAGCTCCTGAAAACTGGGCCATGATAGAGGAATTGGCAGAATTATTAGGCGCAAGCACCGCTTGCTCCAAGCCCGTGAGCGATATGCACTGGAGGCCTCACAGCGAGCACGTAGGCCAAACCGGTATAGCCATCAACCCCAACTTGTACATAGCCATAGGTATATCGGGTGCTATACAGCACTTGGCAGGTGTAAGCGCCTCCAAAACCATAGTAGTAATCAACAGCGACCCAGAGGCACCTTTCTTCAAAGCAGCAGATTATGGAATTTGTGGCGATGCCTTTGATATAGTACCCAAGTTGATAGAGGCCGTAAAAGCCCATAAAGCAAGCGCATAATATTTTTTAAATGAATAAAATAAGACTTTACATTAAAGGACTTAGTTATAGCCAAACCCAATCGGGGGCCTATGCCCTCGTATTGGGCGAGGAAGAGGGAAAGAGAAGGTTGCCTATCATCATAGGTGGATTTGAGGCACAAAGCATAGCCATAGCCCTTGAAAAAGAAGTGACTCCTCCACGACCCCTCACACACGATTTATTTAAAAATTTTGCAGATAAATTTTCAATCAACATACAAGAAATTGTGATTCACAGACTGCAAGAGGGGGTTTTTTATTCCTATTTGCATTGTATGCACAATGGCAAAGAAGAAACCATAGATGCCCGCACCTCCGATGCAGTAGCCTTGGCCATACGGTTTGCTTGTCCTATTTACACCTACGAAGAAATATTGGAGCAAGCAGGCATCATCTTGGAAGAAGGCACAAAACAAACTTCGTCCAAAAGCGATTCCCTTGAGGAGGTAAACACAGCAGCTCCAGCCAAAAGTGGTTTCCAACGTTTGAGCCTTGATGAGCTCAACACTGAACTGGCTGATGCCGTAGAAAACGAAGATTATGAAAAAGCGGCACGCCTGCGCGATGAAATAAGCAAGCGGCAAACCAATTAGAAAAAAATTTTACTCCCAATCCAATCTCATTAATGGAGCAGCACCACCTTTTGAAAAGTAAAAATCACATTCGAAACATAAAAAAAGTGTCAAAATCAGTTTGGTTTTGGTCACTTTTTTTTATTTTTTTGGCATCAGCCTCCTATGCTCAGGTAAGCCAAGTGCCCGATAGCACGCTGCTTAATGCACAAGAATTAAAACAGTTACAAGCCGATAAAAGCATACAAAGTTTTGTTGAAGGTATGTCGGACAATATGCCGGCTTGGGGCATAGGCAATTTGCTCAGAGGCATGCTGGGTCTCACATTTTTGCTCGTACTGGGTTTTGCCTTATCGGCCAAGCGCAAAAGAATCAATTGGGCGCTCGTGCTCAAAGGTTTATCTCTTCAAATTGTATTGGCCGTGGCCATACTCAAGGTGCCCTTTGTACAAAAAGGCTTTACCTATGCCAGTCAAAAATTTGTTGATTTGCTCTCCTTTACCCGCGATGGTGCGCAGTTTCTATTCGGGGGGCTTATTACCAATACAGAATCTTTTGGGTACATTTTTGCCTTTCAGGTGCTACCTACCGTTATTTTCTTTTCGGCACTTACAAGTTTGCTTTTTTACTATGGCATATTGCAAAAAGTAGTGTACGGATTGGCATGGCTCATGAAGCGCACACTGAATCTTTCTGGAGCAGAGAGTCTATCAGCCGCGGGCAATATTTTCCTGGGTCAAACGGAATCGCCCTTATTAGTAAAACCCTACCTCAACAAAATGACCACTTCTGAGCTGCTGTGTGTAATGACTGGAGGAATGGCTACCATAGCAGGGGGAGTTTTGGCTGCTTACATAGGATTTTTAGGTGGAAACGACCCCGTGTTGGAGGTCTTTTTTGCCAAGCATTTGATAGCCGCCTCCGTAATGGCAGCGCCAGGTGCTGTAGTAGCCGCCAAGCTGTTGATGCCAGAAACCGAAGAGTTTAACCGAGGCATGGTCATTGAGCAAAATAAAATAGGAGGCAACGCCCTGGAGGCCATAGCCAATGGCACCACCGATGGTTTAAAACTGGCCGTAAATGTAGGCGCAATGTTGCTGGTTTTCATTGCATTAATCGCCTTGGTCAACTATATTTTTAAGGATTTTATAGGTGAAGTTACGGGCTTGAATACCTGGATCATTTCATTTACCGACGGCCAATATCAAGGCTTTTCTTTACAATTTATCCTTGGTTATTTCTTGGCTCCCATCACTTGGATGATGGGTGTTTCAGGAAGCGATATCGTTCTTGTGGGGCAATTATTGGGCGAAAAAACCATCTTAAATGAGTTTGTAGCCTACGTAAGCATGAGCGATTTGATCAAAGCTGGAGCATTTGAAAATCCTAAATCTGTAATCATTGCTACCTATATTTTGTGCGGTTTTGCAAACTTTTCCAGCATCGGAATACAAATAGGTGGCATAGGCGCTTTGGCACCAGACAGAAAAACAGATCTTTCACGCTTGGGAATCAGAGCCCTGATAGGTGGCACAATGGCTTCGCTTTTTACGGCAGTTATTGTAGGTATGATTATTTGAGGAATGGGGTGGTTTGTACAAGAGAATTTTTTCAACCCAATGCACCTTTATTTTTTTTAAAAAATAAAGAAAAAACAACAATCTGTAACCCATGTTACCCAATAAGCGTTGAATAGGTTGTAGTATCGCATACTCATTGAAATACAAAGATCAATAGCTTTTGAAACAACTTGAGTAGTTTACAACTCTGTGAATGAAAGTTTTGCTTTACATTGGCACATTGATATAGGTTTATTTTTCTTGTAGAAAATCTCAAGTCTCGTCACCATGAATAAAAACATACTTTTCTTACTGCTAATGGGTATGATCGCTAGCCAAGCACATGCCCAAATAAAATTTGAGTACGACCCCAGTCCGCCTGTAATTTTTAATGGCGACACCCTCATCAAAGCCTGGTCGGGAGGCATCAGTCATCCACATATCACACAGTTCGACATAGATGGCGATGGACTCCAAGATTTATTGATGGTAGATAGAATAGGGGAGAAACCCTTGGTGTTTTTGAGAAAAAACGTAGGTAATTCATTCATTTACGAGTACGATTTTGAGTTGAGCAAAGTCATGCCTCCATTGTTTAGCTTTGTAACAGCGGTCGATTATAATTGCGACAACAAACCCGATATTTTCACAGGCAATGGAGCAGCAGGCATTATGGTGTGGCGCAACGAAAGCACACCGGGCAATGTGCATTTTGTGCAAGGCATTCCTTTGAGTTTTTTGATGAGTAAGCAGGGCGCTCTGTTTTCTTCATTACACAACAACCCGCTGGCGGCTCCTATCATTAGGGATATAGATGGCGATGGCAAGCTCGATATCATCAATCAATCGGTATTTCAGACCACGCTAGAGCATCACAGAAATAACGTAACATGCGGACTTGATTTTGAAATGATAGAACAATGTTGGGGCAATTTCACTAAAAATGACGTGTGGAAAACCAACAACCTGGGATTTTGCCAAAACAACTTACAAGGCTCACAAGACAGCACTGTTGTAAGTAAAACCCAGCATTTAGGAGCCATGCATTTTGATTTGATAGATTATAATGGCAATGGAAAATTAGATATCCTCATAGGTGAAGAGGAACAAGACGGCATCACGGCCATGTATGCCAGTCCGAGTTCTACTTTTCAGAATTTTATATCACAAGACACTACCTATCCCGCTGGCAGTCCTATCTCCATGCGATATCATCTTTCACCACAATTTATTGATATAGATCAAGATGGCAAAGTAGATTTGACCATAGCACCACGCGAAAATATTGGTGTGGGAAGTAGAAGTTTTTGGTTTTACAAAAACACATCCACCGCCAATACACCCAATTTTGTATTGCAACAAAAAGACTATATGCAAGATGAAATGATTAATCTTGGCCATGGGGCATTTCCACTTTTTGCAGACATCAATGGCGATGGCAAGGTCGATTTGATAGCCGGCAACCGCGGCAATATTGTAGATTCAGCCGTTTTCAGAGCACAGCTATATTATTTTCAAAATACAGGCACGGCCAGCAGCCCAGCCTTTACCTTAGTAGACACCAACTTTGCCAACACTTTTTCTTATAATCGTGAGTACCTGTTTCCTGCCTTGGCCGATATGGACAACGACGGAGATTTGGATTTTATACTGGGCAACCGCGACGGAACACTTACGTACGTTCAAAATATTGGCAGCGCACAAATACCCTCTTGGGCCACGCCCGTACACAATTATCAAGCTATAGATGTAGGCAGCTATGCCGCACCCGCAGCACATGATGTAGATGAAGATGGTCTGATTGATTTGGTCATAGGTCATTCCATGGGCACTTTGTTTTACTACAGAAACACAGGTACAGCCACACAGGCTCAATTTACTTTAGTAAGCAGTGAGTTTGGTGGTGTAGATACCCGAAGTATTTTCTCGTTTTTTGGCTACAGTACCCCAGCATTTTTGGAGGTAAAAGGGCGCACAATGATGGCCGTAGGAGGCAATATTACTGGCATCACACTTTATGATAGCTTGGCCGCCACTGCCACCGCTCCCTCACAAATAAGCGGTAACATAGGCAATGGTTCGCAGCAAATCATTAACCCAGACATCACCTTTACAGGTACTAGCCGCAGAACCTCCAGAAATCAGATACTCATAAGAGCCCAAGAGCTCAAGCAGGCTGGGCTTATAGCAGGTAGGATATTTAGGCTTGAATACCAAGTGTATACCACCAACAATCCTTTTGTATCCAACGGATTAAGCGTAGGCATGAAAAACGTGCAAGACATTGTGGTTACCGGTTTCGAAACAGGGTTTACCCAAGTTCATTGGGCCAATGTATTACCATCGCAAGGATGGAATTCGCTCAATTTTCCCAACGGATTTGTATGGGATGGCAGCAGCAATTTACTGATTGAATTTTGCTTCAGCCAAAATTTTCCTAACAACAACATAGGACTAGTAATGCACTCAACGCCTTTTGCTTCTAATGCTTATGGCGACATCACCAATTGGAATCTGATTACGCGCAACGGATGCGAAATGCCCTTTGCAGCTGTATCTACGTTGAGACCCAATTTTAAAATCCACATAAAACCAGGCTTTTTGCCCAAGGGCGAAAAAGTAAAACAAGGAACATGGAATGCCGCTACTTTTTTTGACTTTGATGCCGATGGATATCCGGAAATGATAGCGGGCAATGAAAGCGGAGGTTTTCAATTTTTTAAAGGTGCTGAGGAAGACTCTACCAACATAGGCATCAAAGAGTTTACCGTAAAAAACAAACAAGCACTGAGGCTATATCCCAATCCTGCAAAGGATTATGTTACCGTATTGCTCAGCAGCGATATAGCTCATGATGCAAAGCTGATAGAAATAGTATCGATGAATGGCAGTAGATTGCTCGTGCACAACAAAATCAACAAAGGCAGCAACAAGGTAGAATTGCCAACCGCCCAACTAAGTGCGGGGGTATATTTGGTAAGGGTACTTTATCAAAACCAAAACCCAGAGGTGGCCCGCTTGGTTATTACTCGATGACAGATTTTGATACCACACCGCTGATTCTTTACGATGGCGAGTGCGGGCTTTGTAATGCATCGGTGCAATGGATATGCCGACACAGCCTCTCCAAGGCATTTTATTTTGCTCCCTTACAAGGCCATACAGCCAGGCTTTTGCCCACATTAAATAAAGACCTCGACTCTATGGTGGTGTTCTTCAATGGCCAATATTATTATGAGTCAGAAGCGGCCATTTTTATTGCAAAAAGGCTACAAGGTATCCCAAAACTGTTAGGTTTGCTTGGTATTGTACCGCTCAGCATTCGCAATAAGGCCTACCGCTTTGTGGCCCAACATCGCATACGTTGGTTTGGCAAGGCGCAATACTGTCAACTGCCACAAGGCGATAGAAGAACCATGTTTTTGACCTAATCAAAAAAGGAAAAGCACTCACAATCAGATTATAAAACCAGAAAATAAGGATAATACAAAAACAGCTATTGCTTGCCAAATTATGAGGAAAAACCACCTTATAGAAATTTGCATGAACTCAGGATTATTAATTCATAAAATTTTGGTAAACAAGCTGCAATATTCCACAATTCAATTTAATTTGCTGCCCTATTAAGTAACACTTGAAGTAATAACCCTCATGAAAAAACTATACTTAGTAAGGCACGCTAAATCGAGCTGGGAGCTGCCCGGCATACCCGATGTAGACCGACCCTTGAATGGACGAGGCGTACGCGATGCCTACAGCTCCTCCGAATGGCTGAGGGAAATGGGCTATCTACCTGATTTAATGGTTTCTAGTCCAGCAACGAGGGCATTACACACAGCTATGATTTTTGCCAGAACCTTTGATGTAAAATTTTCCAACATATTGATTAAGCGCAAGCTATACGAAGCAGATCACAAGCAGCTTTTAAGTGTAATACAAACAATATCAGATGACTATCAATCCATCATGGTGTTTGCGCACAACCCTGGCATTACACATTTTGTAAATCATGCAATCGATCATCACATAGACAATGTTCCTACCACGGGCATAGCCTGTTTAAATTATGAGGTAAGCCAATGGCAACAAATAGGCAACAAAGCCGAATTGGTGTTTTTTGATTATCCTAAGAAAAGACGCAATCAATAAGCGCAAGAAAAAAAATTTATTCTCGAATGAGCAAAAAAAAGACGAGCAAAAAAGAAAGCTATTTAGAAAGATACATCCCACGTGATTTGAGTTGGCTCGATTTCAATGAGCGGGTGCTACAAGAGGCTATGGATCCTGAAGTGCCTCTTATTGAGCGACTTAGGTTTATTGGTATATTCTCCAATAATATGGATGAATTTTTTAGAGTGCGCTATGCTACCATCAAACGCATGAGCGTATTTGGCAAAAAAGCCAGTCGTGAATTGGGGGGTATGCCACCCGACAGATTGCTTGCACAGCTTGGGGAGATCGTAAAAACCCAGCAATCCAATGCCGAAAAGACTTATGAGAAATTGGTAAAAGAACTGGAAAAGCAAAAAATCATTTTGGTGAATGAAAAACAATTGACACAAGCCCAAAAAGATTTTGTACGAGCCTACTTTGTTGAAAAAGTGAGTCCGGCCGTATTTACCATTATCCTCGATCCCGAAAGGCCCATACCAGAAATTAATGATAAGTCTATCTATTTGGCTATTAAGCTGATAAACGACAATGATAGCTCCAAAAATAAATTTGCACTGATAGAATTGCCCACCGATGTAGTTGACCGATTTATAGAATTGCCTAAATACGGCAAGCGATTCGTGATGTACTTGGACGATTTGATTCGATACAATCTCAATTTTATCATGTTCATTTTTCCATTTGATAGGGTAGAGGCTTATACCATCAAAATAACCCGAGATGCTGAATTGGATATGGACAATGATGTATCCAAAAGTTTTATCGATAAAATGAGCGAAAGCTTAGAAGGCAGAAAAGTAGGTGATCCTGTTCGCTTCCTGTACGACAGAGATATTGCCCCCGATTTGTTGCAGTACTTGGTAGCCCGTATGAATTTGGATAACTACGATAGCCTCACCGCAGGAGGAAGATACCACAACAAAAAAGACTTGATTAGCTTTCCTAATATTGGCGATAAAAACTCTGTATACGAAGAACTTAAGCCCTTGCCACACCCCGATTTTGACTTTGATAAAAGCTTGCTCAATGTAATAGCACAAAAAGATGTTTTACTTTTTCAGCCGTATCACATGTTTAGCTATTTCTTACGAGTGCTTAGAGAAGCAGCGCTCGACCCCAATGTAAAAACCATTAAGGTTACTTTGTATCGATTGGCAAAAAAATCAAGGGTTATATCGGCATTGAAAAATGCAGCACGCAATGGCAAAAAAGTAACCGTGGTGATAGAGCTCCAAGCTCGATTTGACGAAGAGGCAAACATCAAGTGGACTGAAGAGCTCAAAATAGAAAATATAGAACTGATATTTGGGGTATCCGGTCTCAAGGTGCACTCCAAGCTGTGCTTGATTACCCGATTGGAAAACGAAAGAGAAGTAGACTATGCCATAATTGGCACAGGAAATTTCAATGAAAGTACTGCAAAGCTTTATACAGATTATCAATTGTTTACAGCGGATAAGCGACTCACCCGCGAGATTAAAAAATTGTTTCAGTTTTTTATATCCAACTACCTTGTATTCAGATACAATCACATCATAACCTCGCCACACCATACCCGCTTGCGCTTCAACGACCTCATTGACCAAGAAATAGACCACGCAAAAAATGGATTGCCGGCAGCCATTACCTTAAAATGTAACAGCCTAAGCGATACCGGAATTATTGAAAAACTATACGAAGCCAGTGCTGCAGGGGTAAAAATTAAACTCATAGTAAGAGGCTTATGTTCCATAATAGCAGGCAAGCCCGGCTTAAGCGACAACATTGAAGCCATCAGTGTGATCGACAGATATTTAGAGCATTCAAGAGTTTATGTATTTGAAAATGCTGGCGATAGAAAATACTATATTTCATCGGCAGATATGATGACGCGAAATATAGATTACCGAGTAGAAGTAACGGCACCTATTTACGATAAAAACTTACAAAAACAACTTCAAGATCACTTGGATATTATTTGGAAAGACAACGTAAAAGCGCGCTGGCACAATCCTTATCAGAAAAATGAATATCGAAAAATCAATGGG
>CAYZUZ010000008.1:0-13532 GCA_964481795.1 uncultured Cryomorphaceae bacterium | reverse complement strand
GAAAGAAGAAACTTTAACATGGAAAACACAAAGCATATGACTTCAATAAAAACCTTGGGAGATTTGAAACAATCAGGATATCAAGGTAGAAGCATCAAGCAGGAATTGAGAGACAATCTTGTTCAGAAAATAAAGAACAAGGAAGAAGTGTTTTCCGGCATATATGGTTATGAGGAAACGGTGATACCTCAACTCAAAAGAGCCATCCTATCTATGCACAATATCAACCTATTGGGATTGAGAGGACAAGCAAAAACAAGACTAGCTAGGCTCATGATTGACCTTTTAGATGAATTTATTCCGGTAGTAGAAGGTTCAGAAATCAACGATGACCCCTTGCAACCCATCAGTAAATTTGCCAGAGATTTGATTGCTGATAAAGGAGATGAAACACCCATTACTTGGTTGCACCGCAGTGAAAGATACTTTGAAAAACTTGCAACACCCGATGTATCCGTTGCCGATTTAATTGGTGATGTAGACCCCATCAAAGCGGCCAACCTCCGCCTCCCCTACTCCGATGAGCGCGTAATCCACTTTGGGATGATACCGAGAGCGCATCGTTGTTTGTTTGTAATAAACGAATTACCTGATTTACAAGCACGTATTCAAGTAGCCTTGTTTAATATTTTGCAAGAAGGCGATATACAAATCAGAGGATTTAATTTGAGATTGGCCTTGGATGTGCAATTTTTATTTACAGCCAACCCTGAAGATTATACCAACAGAGGAAGCATTGTAACGCCACTAAAAGACCGTATTGGTAGTCAAATACTTACACATTATCCTGAAGATATTCAGATAGCAGAAAGCATAACACGACAGGAAGCTAAAATTCAAAAAGAACAATCTGATAAAATAGAAATTGGTAGTCTTTGCAGTTTACTTTTGGAACAAATAGCTTTTGAGGCACGTGAAAGTGAATTTGTAGATGCCAAAAGCGGAATCTCTGCCCGACTGAGCATCAGTGCTTTGGAAAATCTAATGAGTACTGCTGAACTCAGATTACTGAACTCAGGCGAAGAAAACACACACATCAGGTTGTGCGATTTTGATGGTATTATACCTGCTATTACGGGCAAAGTAGAACTTGTGTACGAAGGCGAACAAGAAGGTCCGGAACTGGTAGCAGAGCATTTGATAGGAGCAGCAGTAAAAACTTTTGCCAAAAGAATGTTTCCTCCTATTGATAAATTGAAAGCCGTAGACGATAAAAATCAATACAATAAATTTTTGGAGTGGTTTAGCAAAGGCAATGAAATAGAAATATCGGTGATGCAAAGCAATGCTGAGTACAAAAATGAATTGGAAAAAGTGCCTGGATTACTCGATTTTGTGCGCAAACACAACGATTTAGATTCTGTAGAAGAACAATACGTATTGGCAGAAATGGTGTTGTGGGCATTGAGTGATTACAACAAACTATCGCGCGAAAAAAACAAACAAGCCATGACTTTCAGCGATTTGTATTCTAATTATTTGAATAAAAATATGGACGATTTTGAAGCGTAAATCAATATTTTTTTTGGTAGTTTTTGCCCATCATTAATTTTTGAATCGTAATTCTAAAGCCCCCGTACACATCATTAAATGAAACGGGGTCTTTGTCATAGCCTTCCAAATTATCGGCAAAGGCAAAATGAATCGTTGCTTCAAAAGTAATTATATATCTGTATGAGGATCGGTATTTGATACCTCCCCCAAAAAAGAAGTTGGTATTCAAATAGGAACCATCATATACTCTGTGATTGGGTGGCAAAGGAGTGCCGAACTCAGGGTCGGGGTTGAAAAAAATAATACCGTATCCGCCTTTGCCATACAATGCCATTTTATTGCGGTAGTAAAATTTACCAAATCGCCTCAAGTTGAGCTCCATGGAGCCATTGAGTTGAACTAGGTTGGTATTCATTACCCAATTTCTACCTTCATTTCCATAATACTTGTCATTGGTATAAAGCATACCGTAGCTTGCATCTACTGCAAAGAGTACAAAAGGGGTTCTGGAGTATTTATAGTTGACCATTAAATGTGGCCTCATCGATTGCAAAATTGCCAATGGATCGATGTAAGGCGTCATATCACCGTTGTAGTTAAGTGTACCCACACCTACACCCCATTCCCAATACTTAACAGGATTGCGAAACTGAGATTTAGCAGAAAAGGAGTAAACAAAGATGAAAGCAAACATCAGTAAAAATTGGGGGACTGCGGCTTTCTTCATTTAAGTAGAATTTATATAAACGAAACAAAATTACTTAAATCCAACAAACTACCACCAATTATTTACTTAAAAAGGGAAATTATTTATTAAAAAACCATTCGAGAGAAGGTAAGCCATACACCATAGTAGCGGTCGTTATTGGCGGGTGCATCTGTATCAATGAAGCCATCTACTCGGTCTTCGCCTGTGATATGACTTACAAATTCAATAGAAATACTGGTTTTCCAGCCGGCTCTGAAACGAGCACCTACCCCATAAAAAATATTATACGTGTGGTATGCGTAAGGATGAAGCTCGATATTAGGCGGCAGGTTGATGGTGTTTTGACCATAGCTAGCAGACGACATGTATCCGCCACCCAGCTTTACGTAAGGAGTAAACTTTTGCTCCCAGTGTAGCTTGCCGTATCGAACAAACATAAGTTCGGTTACTACATTAAAATTAAATATATCTATTCGCGTATCCCAACCACGAGCAGCATTGCCATGATTCACATCTTGAACGCGGGTATAGCCATAGTTAGCCTCCAAACCATAGCTGAAATAAGGACGAGGCGAACGCCTAATAAAAGCTCCAATGCGCGGTCTTACTTCAGTAAGCATGTTGCCGGCAGAAGGATTGGTCGTAAGGTCGCCTCGATAGTTCATGCTTCCTATTCCAAAACCTGCTTCCCAATACTTATAAGGTGACTGAGCTAAGGCAAAAAAGCCCATTAAAGCGAATACATAAACAAAAATAGATTTCATTATCAAGTGTTTAAACTAAATTAATTCAACGAATAAATACAAATTTATACAAGTGCGATAAATCTTTGGCAAATGTATATCCCTCTGTATCAAAAGCACTTAGATGATCTGGATTTTTTATTTTATTTTCAATAATAAATCTAGCCATCATACCTCGCGCTTTCTTTGCAAAGAAACTAATATTTTTTAGTTTTCCGTTGCTTTGATTCAAAAACTCAAAATTAATAACGCGCATTTCCAATTTCTTTAAATCCAAAGCCTTAGAATATTCTACAGAAGCTAAGTTGGCTAAATACTGCCCTCTGTAGTGCTCATGCATATAATCTTGCATCACAGAACGCCAAAATTGATACAGATTTTTTTCCTTCTGCACCGTGAGTGCAGTACCCATTTCTAAGCGGTAAGGCAATAATGTGTCTGATGGCCTTAAAATACCATACAAGCCCGATAATATAAACAAGTGCTCAATTGCATAATTGTAATCTTCAAGCGACAAGCTGTAAGCATCTAAACCCTCATACACATCGCCATCAAAGGTAAAAAGTGCTGGCCTGCCGCTGGATATATGCCCCTCAATGCTCCAATCCTGATTGCGCTGCTCATTGATTTGCGCCAAGTTGAGGCTGATATCTTGCAATTCCATCAAGGCTTTGGCTTTTTTCTTTTTTAACACCCCTTGGATTACACTGGCTTTCTTCAAAAACATTGGGGTACTAAGTGCAACAAAATCAGGGTACTTCTTTGATAATTCAAGTGATTTGGCTGGCGAAAGAATGATTTGCATGGAACTTAATAATTTATTTTTTTCAATTGTCGCTTTGGGCAATACTTTTAGGCATTGATTTTGAAAAACAAATTAAACGTTGAAAAGATTAATAACATCAAGGGAATTGTAAATTTGTACTTTTCAGTTTTTTAAAGCAAAAAAGCCAATAAATTATTTATAACGAATGAAATATTCATATATTTTTTTACTACTTATCGTATTGCTCAGCTCATGTACAGGCTCAAAAAAAATGTACAAACAAGGCCAACAGCTACAAGAAGCCGGCTTAATAGACCAAGCAAATGAAAAATTTATTCAGGCCTTAGACCGCAATCCCAATAATATTGATGCACAAATTGCCTTAAAGAAATCTTCTGAAATGCATTTGAGCGATTTGCTTTCGCAGTTTTTTATTGCCAGTAGCAACAATGAACACAAAAAGGCAGTAGAGGTGTATCAGAACACACAAAAATTTGTGAACCGAGTAAATAAATACAGAATAAACCTATCCATACCTACTCATGTAAACGAAGCTTATAAAAATCACGAAGACAAATACATAGCTCAATTATTTGAGGAGGCACAAGACCTATTGGAAGTTGAAAAATTTGAGCAAGCAGAAAATGTATTGAAGCAGATTACGACCTTGCGAAGTGATTTGGAGGATGTGCAGAGTATGAAATCTATTGCCTATGTAGAGCCAAGATATAGAAAAGGCTTGAATGCTTACGACGAAAAAAAGTATCGTGTGGCCTATGCCTACTTTGACCAAGTGGAGCAGCGGATGCCCAACTATAAAGATGCGCGCAACCTCCGTAGATTATCGCTTGAAAAAGGTCAGTTTACCATAGGAGTTCTCAAATTTGAAAACAACAGCGGTTTTAGAGGCTACGAAGCCTTGATTTCTAGCCAAATTATCTCTGGCTTGCTAAAATCAAACGATCCCTTTCTCAAAGTAATCGACAGGACCCAAACAGACTTAATCATTCGGGAGCAAAAATTGAGTTTGCAAGGCGTTATTTCGCAACGAAACACCGTGCTTGCGGGCGAAATGTTGGGTGCCAATGCCTTGCTTTCAGGGCGCATCATCAATTATAAAAAAGAAGAAGGAGAGCGCAAAAGCACGCAGATGCCCGGATATTTGGCCAAGCAAATACAAGTAACTGACCCTACTACCAAAGAAGTTACCACAAGGACTGATTATACCAAAGTAAGGTATCAACTCTTGGAACAAGAAAATAGGGTAAGCTGTCAATTTCAATTCCAGCTCATCAACAGCGAAACAGGCGAAGTATTGATTTCTGAAACGATTCAAGTAAATGAAACCGATCGAGTTCAATATGCTTTTTACAATGGCGATACTAGAAACTTATATACCGGACATTGGACCAGCCAAATACGAGCCAGTGCCGAAGATAGGGTAAATAACAATAGAAATGCCAAGCGCGAACTCAATAACTTATTGGCTGCCAGACAGCAAGTAATCAGTATTGATGAACTCAATCTGCAATTACAGAAAGACATCAGCGAAAAGGTCATTCAAAAAATCCTTCAATTTAACCCTGAAAATTAATTACGATGAGGAGAATTCTCCTATTATTTGCATCCGTTATTGTGCTTACTGCTTGCAAAAGCAAACAGCAAACCGCTGCACCTGTGGTAGATACGCGTCCGGCATGGGTCATTCAAAAACCCATTGATCCTTTTCACTATATAGGTATTGGCGTGGCTACAATCATCCCCAATAGAAATGACCATATTGAAATTGCCAAAAACAACGCACTTACCGATTTGGCCAGTGAAATTTCTATAGATATTTCATCGAGCTCAGTACTGAATCAAGTAGAGCAAAATAGGCAGTTTCGCGAAGATTTCAGATCTCAAACCATAGCCAATAGTTCAGAAAATCTTGAGGGATTTGAGCTGGTAGATACCTATGAAAACGGAAATCAACTTTGGTATTACTACCGCCTTGATAAAGCCAAGTATGAGCAAATAAGACAACAGCGCAGACAAAATGCCCTCAACCTATCCTCTGGATTTTTAGATGCAGCCATTACCGCTGAAAATCAAGGAAATGCCCATCAATCCTTTATCATGTATCTCAAAGCATTGGAGGCCATAAAGTCGCATTTTAATGAGCCGCTAGAATACACCTATAAAGGACAAAATTTGTTTTATGGCAACCATTTAATCTCTACATTTATTTCATTTGTCAATAGACTGTCTGTAAGTCCTGTAAAAAATAATATACAAGTAAAAAGAGGACAAACATTAAAAGCAGAAGAAGTGAGTTTTTCGGTTTTGATGGATGGTAAAAGGCAAAGCAACATTCCACTGAGAGTAGAATACTCTGGAAATAGATTAAAAAACCGCACCCAAAGAACTGATTTTAGTGGATTTATAAATATTGATTTAGACAAAATCATCACCCGAAACAGCCTTGAGCGCGTACGAGCTGCCATAGCTATGGAAGATTGGGCGCGCGAAGCCACCTCCGACCCAATGGTTATTCAATTGATTTCCAATATGAATGCACCAAGCTCCATGATCAGCATCGGTGTATTAGCACCTATTTTTTATATTTCAAGTCTGGAAGAAAACATAAGTCAAGCAGTTCAAAACCAACCCATAGCAGCTGCATTTAAAAAAGAATTGTTGCGTGAGAAATTCGAGCTCAGCGATCGAATTTCAGAAGCTGATTATATCCTTAAAATTGAGGCCAAAACACGCGAAGGTTCCTCATCAAGAGAAGGTTTCAATACGGCCTTTTTGGATTTAAATATCAGAGTATTGGATCAAAATAATCGAACTTTGTACAGTCATCAAGAAAATTCGATAAGAGGCGTGCAACTCGATGTTCAAAAAGCTGGATTGGATGCCTTTACACGGGCAACACAGCAGGTAGAAAGAGAATTTTATATGCAGATGAGGCGCTCGCTTTTTGATTAATTGTTCTCAAATAACATTAAAATAAAAACAGAAAATCAACTGATAATTAAATATTTAAAAAAAAACCATGAATAAAATTGCTGCCCTAGTCGACTTTACACCCACTACTGATGTAGTATTAGCCTTTGCAAAAGGATTGGCTACTTTCAAAAAAGCTCCGATTGTCCTCATACATATTTCTGATAGTTCTGACAATGAAGTTGCTACACAAAAATTAAAAGTTATAGTCGATCAAGTAAACTCGGAAGGATTACAAGCAGAGGCGGTGGTGCAAACAGGTAGTTTTTTTAATATAATTAGACAAGTTTTGGTTCGTGAACATGCCTCCATAGCCATAATAGGTACTCATGGAAAAAAAGGATTCAAGCAAAATTTATTTGGTTCCAATATTTTAAAATTGGTAAAATTAATAGGTAGGCCAGCTTTGGTTGTGCAAGAAAACTCTGTATATCAAGAAAAAGGTTTTGAAAGTGTTTTGCTGCCAGTAGGTTCACATCCCAGTTATGAAATGATCTGGAAACAAACCCATAGTGTGCTCAATCTTGGGGCAAAAACCACTTCATATGCCATTTACAAAACAGACGAATTGGATCCTGAAGTTCAAAAAAACTTGACAGGCACTGTAAATTATTTCAAAGAAATGGGTATGAACGCTGATATTGTACAAGAGGAAGCCACGCGACTAAGCATCGGATATTCAAGTCAAACCATCGATTTTCTAGAAAAAAATCCCTATTCATTGATTAGCATCATGTCGCAAGTTGCAACCAATAGTTTGTATTTTGGCGATGTGGATAAAGAAAATATTCTATTAAACCCGTTGGGCATTCCTGTACTTTGCTGCGATGAGCAGTGATAGCTTGAATAAAAATTACTTGATTCAATTTATTTTAAAAGTTTAAATCTGCCTACAAACCTTAGGTGTTTCATGTTCACATAAGTATTTGATAATTAAAAAATGTAGGTGATTGCATGGATATTTTTTATACATTTGACCCTTAAAAAAAACCTTACTAATGAAAAAATCAATCGCCCTTCTGCTGTTCTTTATTTTGGGCGCCTTTCAAATACAGGCGCAACAAGTATTTGGTAAAAATGCCACTTGGACTTTCGAGTTTTATGAATTTGGATTTTTTGGTTATAAAACGGTCGCTTACGAAAAAGATACCCTGATGCAAGGGTTGGAATGGCAAAAATTTCAAGTCACAGGACTCAATTTGGTTTCTGGCCCAAATCCTCCCACTGGTCCTAATATTGCTATTCCTCTGGGTACTATGTATTTGCATACCCGCAACGATTCAATTTTTTGGGTCGATCCAAATAATCAAGTTCAGTTGCTTTTTGACTTAAACGCCCAAATAGGCGATTCGTGGAACTTTGCCGCCTACGATACTTCTTTTAATTGCACCGATAGCTCCATAGCCACAGTAGTGCAAATTGCTTATGATACCTTACAAGGGCAACCATTCAAATATATGGAAATTGAAAATCGAAAAAATGCTGCCGGCTTCGAAAACAGTACTTTTATTCTACCTGAAAAAATATATTTTGACTTTGGTTTTTTGAGTTCGCAAAATATTTTGAAAGCAAACTCAAACATGTGTTCCAATAATTTGACGGTGGCAAGCCACCAATTGAGATGCTTCACCCAAGGAGCAATTTCTTTAAATTTGACAAATAAAGCCTGTGATCACTGGTCGTTTGTGGGCTTGGAAGAACAAGCCTTAACAAAACCATTAAAAGTGTATCCCAACCCAAGCAATGGAATCATTCATATTGATTTCCCAGCCTCAAGCAAAAACCTCCAAGTATTTAACTCAATAGGTCAACTACTTATTAATAAGGAGATTAGAGGTTTAGAAAGCCTGGAATTAGATTTAGGTGCACGTGCAGGACTTTACTTAATAGTGGTGGAACTTACAGAGGGTTCTTCGTTACATTCCAAAGTATTGCTTCAATAAGGATTTGTTTTTGTGAATCGCCTCAAAGATTAAATTTTTGATATTTTTAAAAAATGTTATGCAAGCATAACATTTTTTGATTACTTTAGCTAATCTTTAAACGAACACAATTAAAACTTATAATAATGGAAGCAGAAGTGAAAAATTATTTCAAAGGAGGTGAGTTCCTCATTAAAAATGCCGATTGTCAAGACATTTTTACACCAGAAGATTTTACAGAAGAGCAAAAAATGATGGCCGAGGCCTGCTCTGAATTCATCAACAAAGAAGTAGCTCCTCAGCGCGAACGCTTCGAAAAAAAGGATTATGATTTTACCCTTGAGCTTATGAAAAAGCTTGGTGAATTAGGCATGTTGGGTGTTGCCGTTCCTGAGGCCTACGGAGGTTTAGATATGGGCTTTAACACCACTATGCTCGTATGTGATAGAGTATCAGGTATATCAGGCTCGTTGTCTACTGCTTTTGGTGCCCATACTGGAATAGGCACATTACCTATATTATTGTATGGCAACGAAGATCAAAAGAAAAAATACCTACCCAAATTGGCTACTGGTGAATGGATGGGCGCGTACTGCCTCACAGAACCCGGTGCGGGCAGCGATGCCAACAGCGGAAAAACCAAAGCCGTATGGAATGAAGACAACAAAACGTGGAGCATCACGGGTCAAAAAATGTGGATTTCCAATGCCGGATTTGCCAATCTTTTTATTGTATTTGCCCGTATCGAAAATGATAAAAACATCACAGGATTTATTGTAGAGCGCGATACACCTGGCATCAGCTTTGGCGAAGAAGAAAACAAACTGGGCATCAGAGCTTCCTCTACACGTCAAGTATTTTTTAACGAATGTGTAATACCCGCAGAAAATATGCTGGGTGAGCGCCAAGGAGGCTTCAAAATTGCTATGAATGCCCTTAACGTAGGTAGAATAAAACTTGCAGTAGCCTGTTTAGATGCCGCACGCAGAGTGATAAGCTTATCTGTAAAATATGCTAATGAGCGTGTACAATTCAAAGTGCCGATCAGTTCATTTGGTGCTATTCGCCAAAAATTTGCCGATATGGCAACCCGTACTTTTGCTTCAGAATCAGCTTGTTATAGAGCTGGCCAAGATATTGAGGAAAATATCAATCGCTTAGAAGCCCAAGGAATAGACCCTCAAGAAGCCAAACTTAAAGGTGTGGAGGAGTATGCTATTGAGTGTGCTATGCTCAAGGTTTTTGGCTCGGAGGCAGGTTCTTTCGTAGCCGACGAAGGTGTACAGATTTTTGGAGGCATGGGCTACAGTGCTGATGCACCTATGGAAGCCGCTTACCGCGATATGCGCATTGCTCGTATTTACGAAGGAACCAATGAAATCAACCGAATGCTTACTGTGGGTATGCTGCTCAAAAAAGCGCTGAAAGGCGAAATAGATATGATGGGGCCAGCCATGAAAGTAGGACAAGAATTACTGGAAATTCCTTCTTTTGATACCCCTGATTATGACGGACCCCTTGATGTAGAAAAAGAAATGCTACAAAAAATGAAAAAATCCATATTGATGGTAGCGGGCAAAGCCGTTGAAAAATTTACCATGAATATAGAGAAAGAGCAAGAAATTTTAATGGCTATAGCCGACATGGCCATTGAAACCTATGCAGCAGAATCGGCTGTGCTTCGTGCAGAAAAAACTTTCCGAAACCAAGGTGCAGATGCGGCTCAATACCAAATTTTGATGGCAAAGCACAATATGTATTTGGCTGTAGAAAAATGCGATACCGCGGGCAAAGAAGCTATTTATAGTTTTGCCGAAGGCGATGAACAAAGAGTAATGCTTATGGGTCTTAAGAGATTTATGAAGTGGCCTGTAAACCCCAATCCAAAAGTTTTGCGCAGCCAAATTGCACAAAAATTGGTAGAGGAAAATGATTATTGCTTTTAAATTTTTTGTGAATTAGATTTTTCTTTAATAAAAGGGAAGCCGGCATCAAGGCTTCCCTTTTTTTTTAACCTATGCAATACCTTGAATAAAATTTAGCAATACACCCAATCCATACTTAATTTTGCCCCATGCGCGAAACCATAATCATCCTAGACTTTGGCTCACAATACACCCAGCTTATAGCACGCAGGGTGCGCGAGCTCAATGTGTATTGCGAAATACACCCCTACAATAAAGTTCCCAACATACATGAAAAAGTAAAAGGCGTAATCCTAAGTGGTAGTCCAGCCTCAGTAAACGATGCCGACGCTCCCAATCCACAAATGGCAAGCTTTTACAAAAAAATACCCGTTTTAGGTGTATGTTATGGAGCACAATACTTGGCAAAAATGGCTGGCGGAACTGTAGAAGCCTCACAAAATCGCGAATATGGTCGTGCATTGCTCAGCAAGGTCGATAATCAATGTGAACTTTTTCACCACATACCCAAAGGCTCACAGGTGTGGATGAGCCATGGCGATACCATAAAAAAATTACCCAGCGATTACCAAATTGTAGCCTCTACCGAGGATGTAGAAGTAGCCGCCTACGAAATACAAGGACATCAAGCTTGGGGAATTCAATTTCACCCTGAGGTGTACCACAGCAAAGACGGCATGGTTTTACTCAAAAACTTTGTAGTAGATATTTGTCATTGTGCACAAGATTGGACCCCCGCTTCTTTCATAGAAAGTACCATTGATCTGCTCAAGCGCAAGGTAGGTGTAGAAAAAGTAGTGATGGGACTTTCAGGTGGGGTAGACAGCACAGTAGCCGCTGTATTGCTTTCTGAAGCTATTGGAGATCAGCTACATTGCATCTTTGTAAACAATGGTTTGCTTCGCAAAAACGAGTACAAATCGGTACTGCAGCAATATCAAGGCATGGGTCTTAATGTAAAAGGTGTAGACGCTGCCGAGCGTTTTTTATCTGAATTAAAGGGAATCACCGACCCAGAAACCAAACGCAAGGCTATAGGCCGCATGTTTATTGAAGTTTTTGACGAAGAAGCTTCAAAAATTGAGGATGCAACGTTTTTAGGACAAGGCACCATCTATCCCGATGTGATTGAATCTATCAGCGTAAACGGTCCCTCGGCCACCATAAAAAGTCACCACAATGTAGGTGGACTACCCGATTTTATGAAGCTACAAGTAGTAGAACCCCTGCGCAATTTATTTAAAGACGAAGTAAGAAGAGTAGGACGCGCACTAGGCATAGCAGAAGATTTGATTGGACGTCATCCATTTCCAGGGCCTGGCTTAGCCATTAGGATACTAGGAGAAATTACTGCCGAAAATGTAGCCCTTTTGCAAGAAGTAGATTACATCTTTATTAATGGATTAAAGCAATACCAACTCTACAACCAAGTATGGCAAGCAGGTGCCATTTTATTACCCATTCATTCTGTGGGTGTAATGGGCGACGAACGTACCTACGAAAAAGTAGTAGCCTTGCGCGCTGTAGAATCTACCGATGGCATGACAGCCGATTGGGTGCATCTACCTTATGATTTCTTGGCCAAAATTTCTAATGAAATCATCAATAAAGTAAAAGGTGTGAACCGAGTGGTGTACGACATAAGCTCCAAGCCACCCGCTACCATAGAGTGGGAATAAGCCTTTAATCAAAATATTTTAAAAAAACCAAACTTTTATCCCTGATAACCAAAGGGATGTACGCGCTGTGGAATCAAAGCCAAGGGGTGGTAATCGCCTTGAAGGCCCATAGGAGTACTGTAACGTATGTGGTGTGCCAATTCAATGGCCGGGCGTGAATCGTGTATGGAAAATCCCTCTCCCTGAAGAATTCTTTGGTAAGAAAGCGTATGGAGATCAGAAAAACCATCGCTGAACTCAATTTCTTTACCTTCCAGTGTGATGGATCTAAATACCTTTTTGCCAGCATTTCGAACCACTGTGGGCAAACATGCCTCATCTACACTCATAAACCAACGCACACGAGCACGTTCCAATTCCAAGAACCCGGAAGCTCTATCAAAACTATGTAAATGCACCTGTTGACTTTTTACCGAGCCAAAAATCCAAAGCAACATATCAAAAAAGTGGATACCGATATTGGTAGCTACCCCGCCAGATTTGCTCAAATCGCCCTTCCATGAGCTGAAATACCAATGGCCTCGAGCGGTGATATAGGTTAAATCTACATCGTACACAGTATCCTTAGGCGCTTCGTCTATCTTTTTCTTAAGTGCCTGAATAGAAGGATGCAAACGCAACTGAAGTAAACTGTACACACGACCTTTATTTTCTTTTTCAATATCGGCTAAGGCATCTATATTCCAAGGATTGAGCACCAAAGGTTTTTCACAAACAACATCAGCCCCTTGGCGCAGACCAAAACGGATATGACTATCGTGCAGATAATTAGGAGAGCAAACCGTCACAAAATCCAAAGCTTGATGATTTCTGCGGAGCTTTTCTACATGACGATCAAAACGTTCAAACTCAACAAAGAACGACGCATGAGGAAAATAAGCATCCATAACCCCTACCCCATCATAGGGATCATAAGCGGCAACTATTTCATTTTCAGTATCTTTAATAGCCCTCATATGACGAGGAGCAATGTATCCGGCAGCACCTATCAGCGCAAATTTCTTCATACCACGAATTTTTCGCCAAATTAAAACATAATAAAGGAATCAAGATTTTTTAAAGGGCATGTAAGCAAGAAAATAGATGGGGAAAAAAACAGAATGAATCCAACTTATTTTCTTACAAATAACATTTTTTTCACTCAGAATTAACTTATACTTAATGTAGTAAGAAAACTACCTCTATACTTTTGAAACTCAATAAAAAAACACAAACAAAATGAAAAAAGCAATCACGATTGTTGCAGCAATGGCGTTGACCCTTGCACCCATGTTCCTATTTGCCCAGCCCGACCCGCCCGGAG
>CAYZUZ010000007.1:0-13532 GCA_964481795.1 uncultured Cryomorphaceae bacterium | reverse complement strand
GATGAATATGACCGCAAATTACATATTTATACTCCATATCGATGGCCAACTCTGCCGCAGTTTCTTCAAAATCTCCAATATACTTTACTGCTTTTTTTACACTGTTTTTTATTTTTTTCGACAAAGAGTATTTCTCACGACCCAATTTTTGCAAAACCCAATTCATCAAGCTATTGATCATAATGAGTATATCGTAGCCCCAACCGCCTAATTTTGCCAACCACTTAGCGCTCTGTATTGATGCGTCAAAAATATCCCCATGAAAAAACCAAGCTTTTCCTTCCGGTAATTCTAAAATTAGCTTATCGGCTAAAGTTACATTGCCCAGCGTAACATCACTAAATTTCCTTAGCGCTTCATCGTGATTACCTGTAAGATAGTACACTTGAGTACCCTTTGAAGCCATACCAATAATTTGCTTGAGCACCTTGAGGTGATTTTTGGGAAAATAGCTCTTTCTAAATTGCCAAATATCAATAATATCACCATTGAGAATGAGCACCTCAGGCTTGATGCTTTTAAGGTAATGAACCAAATCCTTTGCCTGACAACCATAAGTTCCTAAGTGAATATCAGAAATCACAGCAATATCTAACTCTCTTTTTAACATGGGTATAGGTTTTTGCATTAACAATCGCAAATAACTCAAAATCAAATGATTAATAAGTTAAAGCAATATTAAGTATTTGTAACCTTATGAAGCGATTGTTATAAACAATACCTGTTGAAACAAAACTCACTTTATGAAATTAATTTAGAATACAACTACAAAGTAACAATTAGATATTTTTCTCTTGTAGAATCAACATTAAGATATTACTTTGGCCTAAAAGTTTTACAAAAATGCTTATAAAAGTTTTTGGAAGCGCTGTATATGGAGTAGAAGCTTCCACCATTACGATAGAAGTAAATGCCGATAGAGGCTCTAAGTTTTTTTTGGTAGGCCTGCCCGATAATGCCGTAAAAGAAAGTAGACAACGCGTAGAAGCAGCCCTAAAAAATGTAGGCTATCGCTGGCCCGGACGAAGAATTACCATCAACATGGCTCCGGCTGATATTCGCAAAGAAGGCTCTGCTTACGACTTGCCCTTGGCTATGGGCATTTTATCGGCCTCTGAACAAATACAAGCCATTGATTTAGAAAAATTTATCATCATGGGTGAGCTTTCGCTCGATGGTTCTATACAACCCATGAAAGGATCTTTACCCATAGCTATACAAGCTCGAAAAGAAGGTTTTAAAGGATTTATACTACCTATGCAAAATGCGCGCGAAGCAGCTATAGTAAGTGATTTAGAAGTTTATGGGGTAAATCACATCAAGCAAGTAATTGATTTTTTTGAAGGCAATAGTGTCTTAGAGCCTGTGGTAATAGATACCCGTAAAGAATTTGCTTTGCATCAAAACCGCCTTGATTTTGATTTTAGCGAGGTAAAAGGTCAAGAAAACATCAAACGTGCCTTGGAAATAGCCGCAGCCGGTGGCCACAATGTTATTTTGATTGGGCCGCCAGGTGCAGGCAAAACCATGCTTGCCAAGCGCATGCCAACTATACTACCTCCTATGACGCTGCATGAAGCTCTAGAAACCACCAAAATACACTCAGTAGCAGGCAAGCTTGATTACGATTCGTCGCTCATGGCAACGCGACCTTTTCGGAGTCCGCACCACAGCATTTCTGATGTAGCCTTGGTAGGTGGTGGTAGTTTTCCGCAGCCTGGCGAAATAAGTTTAGCGCATAATGGAATACTGTTTTTAGATGAATTACCTGAATTTAAACGTACAGTTTTAGAAGTAATGCGCCAACCTATGGAAGAAAGACGAGTAACCATATCTCGAGCCAAACACGCCATAGACTATCCCGCTGGCTTTATGCTTATTGCTAGTATGAACCCTTGTCCCTGCGGATTTTACAACCACCCCACCCGCGAATGCCATTGTCATCCGGGTATGGTACAGAAATATCTCAATAAAATTTCAGGGCCGCTACTCGATAGGATAGACTTACATGTAGAGGTAACTCCTGTAGGATTTGATGAAATGAGCAACAACCAACCAGCAGAAAGAAGCGAATCGATACGTGAGCGTGTATTGAAGGCAAGAGCTACGCAAACGGCTCGTTTTCAGGAAAAACCCAATACTCACTGCAATGCGCAAATGAATTCGCGCCAACTTAAAGAACATTGCGCTATTGATAGGGCAGGATCTGAATTATTAAAAACAGCCATGGAAAAATTAAACCTTTCTGCTAGAGCTTACGATAGAATACTTAAAGTTGCCCGCACCATTGCCGATTTGGAAGGCGAATCATTCATTAAAACCCAGCATTTGGCTGAAGCTATTCAATACCGAAGCTTAGATAGAGAAAACTGGGCAGGCTAGCCATCGTTTGCTACTGAAGATCTTGTTGTGTAAGATTTTTTTGGTAAAAAAAGGCAGGAATCAAAAGCATCATAAAAAATGGATTCACCACCAAGCGGTGTAAGTGACTGATAAAGAATTTGGTATCATCCCAAAACCAAATAGCAGATATTGTATATATGGGCATCATCACAAAAGCCTCAAGTAAAAAAACTACAAAGGCAAAGTTCATGTACTTGCGCTCCTGAAACAATGCCCACAGTATGCCCAAAGCCAAAGAATCATTGAGGAAAAACCTAAAATACTTGGAAATGAAAAACTTGAGATTATCAAAATCTGCTATTTTATCTGCTGCGGCTCCTGTATCATAAAACCCTTTGTAGAACCAAGAATTCTGATTGAGATACACAAGCACCAAGCTGAGCAAACAAGCAATACCTACTGCCCAGCGGACTTTGGGTTGATAAAAATCTATAGACATATAGGTTGATTTTATAAATCTCTGATTTTTAATAAATAATAAGGAACTATGAGTAATGCTGCTGTATAGCCTATGGTAAGAGCCACAAAGGGAATCATATCAATTTTTAATGCTTCTATTTGTAATAATTCATTCAAACCACTCATTTTGGAATAAGGCTGTGGTATCAATTCGCGGGCAGCGGCCAAGGGCAATTTAAAATCAATTTTGCTCAATTTTGTAATGCCCCATCCTAACAAGTTTTCTACTATCAAGGCATAAATAAACAAATAAACCATAGAAAAACCAGAGCGTTTTACTAAGACTGCCAATGTGAATGCCAGCACGTTGAACATCAACAATTCGAGAAATAAATACAACAAAAATTGAAGATTGTGTCCCAAATCGCTCACCTGAGTAATGCTTCCGCTTTGTAGCCCAAAAACCACACCCGACACAATAGTTATAACTACACCTATGAGCGTTAATATAAGAATCCACAAAAACTTGGCTTTAAAAACTTCCTGCCGCTGCAATCCATCAATCACATTTTGTCTTAAAGTTTTGTAGCTGAATTCATTGGCTATATATATGATTACAAAAAAACCACTAATCCACTTGAAATAACCAGCGGCATAAGTAACACTTTGCCAAATATTTTCAGGAGCGTAATAACCCAATTTTGACAAACTCATACTTGATTCTGAGCCATTGATGCCCGACATGAATGTAAATGCTCCTACCATATAAATTACAAAGGCAGTACCAATGATGTAAAGTCCTAAAACGATGAGCAATGAGCGACTTCCTTTAATCTTGAGCCACTCCATATTTATTAATTTTTTCATTTTCTGTTGGTTAGGTCTAAAAAGGTTCTTTCTAATGATTTGCCGTGTTTGGACAAATGCGTACACGATATTCCTTGTTCAAACAAGGCTTTATTCAAATCAGCAGCCGTATGATGGGCAGATAGTGTTGCAACCCACACATTCTGATATGATGCCACAGCATTTACAAACGCTATACGTTGTAGGCCTTCATTTAAGGCATTCATATCCTCCGCTGCTATTTCCACTTGAACTTGTCCTTGGTTTAGGTTTTTGATTTGGTCGGTACGCAGCAATTTTCCTTTTTCCAAAACAGCATAGTGTGTGCACACCTTTTCAACCTCATCGAGCAAGTGACTGGCCAGAATAATGGTAGTGCCTCGCTCTGAAATTTGAGCTATCATTTCTCTGATTTGAACGATACCCGCTGGATCTAAACCATTGGTGGGTTCATCCAAAATAAGCACCTCGGGCTCATTGAGCAGCGCTGAGGCAATGGCCAAGCGCTGTTTCATACCGAGTGAATACTGTTTAAAAAATTTATTGGAATGCTCTGCAAGTTTTACCCAAGCAAGTACCTCTTGTATACGCTCCTCTGATACCCCTTTTATTTTTGCTACAATCTTTAGATTGTCAAAACCTGTGAGGTAAGGATAAAAATTGGGCGTTTCTAAAATGGCTCCGATTTTCTTGATATAACTTGGTCTATACTGACTGCCAAACCATTCAAACGAACCTTGAGTGGGTTTTAAAATGCCTAGTAGCATGGCCAAAGTTGTAGTTTTGCCGCTACCATTGGGCCCTAATAGCCCAAAAACAGAGCCTCGTTCTACCTCGAGCTCCAGGTTTTGCAGTGCCCAAAAGCCACCATAGCTCTTGCCTAAGCCATGCGTCTTTAACACTTTATTATCTTCCATTATCTATTTATTTTCTTGGTTTGTATTGTAATTAAACTCATATTTGCTCTAGCTATGGAGACACCATTGAAACTATTGTAAACAATAGGTACAAATGAACTAAAAAAATTACTACCCCATTTCAAAAATTAAAAACTTAACCTAAAAATATTATCAATCATGAACAAAACATTAACAGATGCCCGACTTATCCCGAAAGAAGAAATTTTGAATTTAAAGTTTCCGTCGGAAGATGTATTTACTGATATAGAGGAAATAAAAAACAGGAATAATCTTGTAAATCAGGCAAGTACGCTTGGAAACTTAGAAAAACACAAGGTAAAAATTTACTTTAGCGATCATGAAGGTTTTAAAAAAGTACATACCACCATATGGGCAGTAGGCGATAAAAATGTGAGCCTAAAATCGGGTATGAACATCCCTATTCATAGAATATATACCATTGACCTCCTCACGGATTGATAGTAATTTAGCAAACAAAATTTGTAGCAATGCGCTACTCCTCTTCTTCTTCGCCCAACCCCAGTGCACGCTCTATGTTTTCCATTTCAAGAAAATCTTCGGCCTCCTCTAGGGTAGGAACCACAGGATCATCATCGCGGAAGTAAGCCAAAAACTCCTCTTCTATTACCAAAATAATAGATCGGGTGCTGCTTCTTGCATTGCGAAAGAGCTCAATCAATAAGCTGGCCTGACTTTTTTTGATATTGACACCCTGTAAATTTAAAATTACATGTGCATTTACATCCTCTTGAATGCTTTGCTTGCTGGCCTCTAAAAACTTGTCTGTCAGTTTTTTATCTTCACATTCAATGAGTAAATATTCATTTTTACTTTGCATGTCATTTAAAATTATTGATTATGGTTTTTGGGCTAATAAGTACAAAACAGCCATGCGTATAGCTACACCATTTTCTACCTGCTCCAAGATAATAGAGCGCTCAGAATCAGCTACATCCGAACTAATCTCAACCCCTCTATTGATGGGGCCCGGGTGCATGATGGTGATGTTTTTATTGAGTGATTCCAATTTTTGCTGGGTTACACCATATTGCATGATGTATTCGCGCAGCGATGGAAAATAATGAACCTCCATACGCTCGTGCTGTACGCGCAGCATATTGGCTACATCACACCAAGCGAGTGCTTTGTCTAGATTGTATTCTACTTGTACTCCAAGCTCATTTATATATTTAGGAATCAATGTTTTGGGACCACAAAGCATTACTTCAGCGCCCATCATTTTAAGGCAAAAAATATTGGATAATGCCACACGAGAATGCAAAATATCACCTACTATCACCACTTTGAGTCCTTTTAATGAACCAAATTTTTGCAACATAGAAAAGCCATCCAACAAGGCTTGAGTGGGATGCTCATGTGCTCCATCGCCCGCATTTACGATAATGGAATTTACATTGCGCGACAAAAAATGAGCTGCTCCAGCATGAGGATGGCGCATTACTACCATATCTACCTTCATAGCCAATATGTTATTGACTGTATCTATCAAAGTTTCGCCTTTGGAAACCGATGACCCCGAGGCTGAGAAATTGACCACATCAGCCGATAGTCGTTTCTCAGCAAGCTCAAAAGACAACTTGGTGCGGGTAGAGTTTTCGAAAAAAATATTGGCTATGGTAATGTCTCTAAGAGTAGGAACTTTTTTAATCGGGCGATTGATGACTTCTTTAAATTCTTGTGCTGTATCAAAAATCAACTCTATATCCTCTTTTTGAAGATATTTAATGCCCAATAAATGATTTACGCTCAACAAGCTCATTTACTTTGGTTTAAAATGGTTACCTTATCAATTCCTACCTCTTCCTTCCACTCCACAAGTACCTTTTCGGTAGCTATGGCATCCACCTCTTGACCTATGTAATCGGGTTGTATGGGCAGGTCGCGGCTAAATCTTCTATTTATCAATACGAGTAATTCTATGGATTTGGGTCTTCCAAAGCTTTGTATGGCATCCATAGCCGCCCGTACGCTTCTGCCTGTGTACAGCACATCATCTACAAAAATGACCCTTTTATCCTCTACCAAAAAGTCGATATTTGTTTGATTGGCTTTCAAAGGTTTATCGCGCCTGCGGAAGTCATCACGAAAAAAAGTGATATCGAGCGAACCGTAAGCTATGTTTTTAACACCTTGTTCTTCAAGTAATTGCAGTATTCTCTTGGCTACAGCCACACCTCTAGGCTGCAAACCAATAAGCACCGATTGGGTAAAATCTTGATGATTTTCGATAAGTTGATGTGCCAATCGTTTTAAGGTGATGGCCATTCGGGTTTCGTCTAAGATGGGTCTGTTATCCATACGTCCGACAAATTTACGCCCACAGGCGGTTTACAAAAATTTAAAGTTGAATACTTCAGGTCAATTATTACCAAGGGACATTGAAGCCCTAAATTAGCCGCCTCAAACCTAAGCAGTAAATCGTAAATAGCAATCAATATGACACACCTATTTCTCACCTACCTATGGCAAGTACCTCGTGGCATCGACCTTGGTTTTATTGAACCCAGATTTTACAGCTTGCTCTTTGCAGGTGGCTTTGTAGCGGGGTATTTTATCATGAAAAGAATTTTTGAGAAGGAGAAAATCCCGCAAGAACATCTGGATCAACTACTTACATACGTAGCTATAGCCACCGTATTGGGAGCACGGTTGGGGCATGTTTTCTTTTATCAATGGGATTATTACAGTCAAAATTTGTTGGAAATTTTCATGGTATGGGAGGGCGGCTTGGCCAGTCATGGTGCTGCAATAACCATTATCATTGCTTTGATTTTTTACTCCAAAAAAGTTTCCAAACGCAGTGTGTTTTGGATATTAGACAGGGTGGTCATTACCGTAGCCTTGGCCGCTGTTTTTATTCGTTTGGGCAATTTGATGAACTCCGAAATTTATGGCGATATAGGCAACTCAAGTGTAGAAATGGTTTTTGTAGAACCTGCCAAGCAAAATATTTTCGCATTTTTCGAATCTGGTATAGAAAAGGTGAGCTTCAGCAATACAGGCGCCCACTTTGATGCCGATACCCTAGAATTTCCTATCTTAAAAATGCGTATAGATCTGGACAATAACGTAAACGGAGCCAAAGTAGCAGAAATGCTTGAAGGAAGAATAAGGAGCTATTTAAACAACCGAAGCCTCGACGACATCAATATCATATTGCCCCAAAGCAGCCAAGCCGAGTGGATACAACAAAGTGGCATGAATTACATAGAAATGGAAGTTTGGGGAATTCCTCGTTTGCCTTCGCAAATTATGGAGGCACTTGCTTATTTATTTTCATTTATTGTACTTTTTTGGCTGTTCCATAAAACCCAAATCAAGCAGCGCGAAGGATTTTTGTTTGGTTTATTTCTGATTTTGATTTTCGGTTTTAGGATTTTAGTAGAATATTACAAGGCCAATCAAGTGGCTTTTGAAGGACAATTAACCTTAAATATGGGTCAATATTTAAGCATTCCGTTGGTATTATTGGGAATAATTATGTTGTTCATTTCAAAAAACAATCAAGTTCATGACACCAAGAAATCGTAAAATTATTGTATTTGCCCTCATTGGGATTTTTACACTTTGGATACTAGGCACATTGCCCGGTATTTTTAATAAAACCAACACAAGTACCACACCGAAAGAAAAAGCAGCAAGCCAAAATTATGAACCAAAATTCCGCAAGGATGGCGAACTATGGGTTGTAAAATCAGAAACCCAAGACACAATAGCGACATTTGAAATCGAAATTGCTCAAAGTGAAGAGGCCATTCAATACGGCATGATGTACCGCAAAAGTATGGATATCAATAAGGGAATGTTGTTTTTTATGAAAATGGAGCGTCCGCAATCTTTTTGGATGAAAAATACTTATATTTCTTTAGATATCGTATACATCAACAGCAACAATAAAATTGTAAGTATACAAGAAAATGCTGAACCACTATCCGAAAAAAGCTTGCCATCATACGAACCTGCTATTTACGTATTGGAGCTCAACGGTGGTGTAAGCGCCCAAATGGGCATACAAGCGGGCGACAAAGTATATTTTAAGCAAATAATCAATCCATAAAAGAAAGACCATATGAACGAAAATTCAATAAAAAATATAGGAAGCGCACCCAAACCAGTAGGCGCGTATCCACATGCTCGTAGAGTAGGTAATTTGTTGTTTTTGAGTGGAGTAGGACCACGCACAGCGGGTAGCGATACCCATGATTCTGGCGTTCCGGGTTTGGTACTAGATCACAATGGAAATTTCAAGGAATTTGACTTTGAAGCACAAGTACATTCGGTATTCAATAATGTACGAGAAATACTTGAGCAAAGCGGATCATCGTGGGATAAACTTGTAGATGTAACCGTGTTTTTGGTAAATATGAAACGTGATTTTCACACCTTCAACAGACTTTATGCTGAGTATTTCAAAGACAATCAGCCCTGTAGAACCACTATGGAAATCAATGCATTGCCTACACCCATTGCCATTGAACTCAAGTGTATTGCTACGATTGATTGAGGTGAATAAGCCTTAAACCCTCTGGCTGCGCCCGTTCATTTTTTTAACCTGATGAGATATTCTTTCGTTAAAAGAATTATGATTCATAGAATTTTTTTCATGGGACTATGGACAGCCTTGCTTTTTTGGGGTTCAAAATCCTCTGGTCAAGGAATTTATACCGCACTAGGCTCACAAGATTATAGCTATAGCTCTATTCATATGGGTTTGCAATCTAGCACATCAAAAGCAGCTTTTTGGGATGCTCAGGTAAGTTTTATGGTAGCTATGAATGAATCGTATAACGACTTAAATTACTTAAAATCTTATAGCAGTCATCTTGCTTGGCCCTCCTTGCGCCTAGAAGTGGGAAGAATGCATTTCCTAAACCACAAGAAAACAGTATATGGGGGCGCAAGGCTTAGATTTGGGCATTATGCGTTCGATCATGCTCAACTTTATTGTTTGAACCCTCAGTTGATCAACAGCATTTGCCAATGCGAGCAACTCATTAAAAACGAATTTGTTAGCTCCAATTTCAACTTTGGGATAAGTGGGTATTTAGCACGAAGAATTCGATTTCATACGAACCTATATGCAGATATAGGTATAGGAATAAATTTGGGTGTGTTTCATCGTCGTATAATTAAAGGCAGTCGATTTATCAATAAAAATTGCTCTGGCGAAAGAATTGAAACCCTTGCTAGCCGCAATATTCAGGGCTTCAGTAATGATCAAATCGATAATTTAGATAGAAGGTATGCACTAGAATTACCACAAATTTTTATCAGATTTGGTGTAGAAGACCTTTTTACTCAAAAAAAGAAGTGACATGTATAAATTCCTTTTCTTTTTATTCGCCATCGAACTCCTAATTTCCTGCGTAAAAGGAGATCGTCTCACTGTATTAGAATTGGAATTAATAGACCCTACATCTCAAAAGCCAATAATCAATAAGGCCATCGTAATTGGACAAAAATCTGGAGGCGCATTTTCTCGTGTTCAATTTGATACGTTACAAACCATTTATACCAACTCAGCAGGAAGGGCAGAATTTGCTTACATTACCCAGGTTAAGCAGGCACTTCAATACAGAATAGCGGGTCAAACTGAAAAAGGAAGTAGCTGCTTGGTACTTACCGAAAATATACTTGAAGGTATCATCAATAAAAAACAAATTTATTTGTACCACGACAGCGTACTTGTAGCCATGCGGTTTTCAAAACTTAAAGAAACCTATCCCACTGCAAATCAAATAGAAGTAAAAATATCTAATGGCTGCAGCAGCCGTGATATATTTGAATACAAATCATACCAAGGGAGCGATTTTAACCCTGAAATATTTATGAATGTGCACACTCAGTATCGGGTTTTGGTTCGAATTTTTGAAGAAGGGAGATATTTACATGCCATAGGTTATAATATTTCAGTAGAAGATCAATCCTTTATTTTTGACCCACTAGAATAAACCCTCCTCCTCAGGTGCTTGTTTTGTTATGTGTTTGATAAGCAGCTTGGTATAGTGCCTATTCCTGCGTTCTTTTTTGGCATCTGCTCTTTTGTGATTTCTTTTATCGCGCACTATTCTTTCCAAATCATTCAAATCATCAAGATTTTGCACTTCGTTTACAGAGGTTCGCTTAGGCATTGATTTTATTATTACAGCCCTAATAACTGAACTTTGGATTGTTTGGTTTAATTTTATCCCAGATTATGCATAAGAGAATCTATTGCGAGGCTAAATTGCTACATATCAAAAACTTTATCTAATTATTTTCTTAACTGTAGCGATGCTGTGCTTTTCATAAATAAATAGTTGATAATTTACCATTCAACCTCTCATAACGAAGCTCTAGTACATAATAAGGGTTTTATCAAAAAATAATACTTTTATGAAAATAAAACAACTAAATAAACAATATTTTCTCGTATTGCTATTAGGTAATTGTTTACCTATCATCGGCCAAACTACTTTTACACTAAGCTCAGAGCAAGACATTCTCGTTGTGCCAAGTAGTTTGAATGAAGATAGAAATTATACAATGGGGCTTTCTATTGAGTTTTCGAATTTATTATTCAACTCAGTTTGGCATCATTATCCACAGAGGGTTGTCCAGAAAAGTTTATTTAAAGATTCAAAACTATTTATTAGTTCTATCGGATTAATGGCTACAGGGTTTACACCTGAAAATTTAGCCGAAACAAATCCTGTTATTGGGGATAGGCCGTATGCATTTTTAATTGGTATTAATACCAGCTCTACTTTTCATAAAGTAGATAAAAATAATAGATTTCAACTGAATACAATCCGTACAGTATATGGTTTAATGGGAACAGATATTGGTAGGAGAGTACAAACAGCCATACATGAGTGGGATTTTATTACCAGACCCATTCCACTTGGCTGGGGTAATCAAATTGGTGATGGAGGCAGTTTTACTGGGTTGATAGATATTTCTACCATTAAGTCTTTGCGAAAGTGTATTAATCCATTTGAAATTTCACCGAACAATTGCAAGATAAGATGGGATGGAGTTTTAGAGTACGGAGCCTCTCTTGGTTTTTACAATCGAGCCTATGTGGGTACAGGAGGTAGAATAGGTTTTATTGATTTAGGCGACGCATTTGGTTTTTACAATGCCTTTGGCTCCTTAGCATCAGCAAACAAAAAAAAGGATTTAGATTCTTTGTTCAAAAAGAATAATGATTATAGTTGCAATTCTACAAACTTTGTTTATAAAAACAACCAGTTTTTTTTCCATTATAAAGCAGTAGCCACACTTATGATGAGAAATACATTTACCCAAGGTAGGTATTTTTCTGACGAAGCATATGTGCTTAGAAACTCATGGATAAATCCTTTGTTTATCGACTTTTCTGCTGGATTGGGATATACTCGAAGGTGGATTTCAGTTGAAAAAATGAGAAGTGTTTCAATATTAGCTAAGATGACCACGAGAAGTCCTGAATTTCAATCGCCTTTTTTTCCTCCTAGATGGCATGTGTTTGGAGGCATAGCATTGATATTTCCCATAAGTTGAGTATATAAATAAAGCAACAAACCTTAAATCAATTTTACATATTCCAAAACCTGCTTCAATTCAATTTTGATTTCCTCTGTCTTCTGACGGCTTAAATAGCCAATAAATGTTGAGAAATACACATAGGTATCATTCAGTTGGGTGGGCGTTTTTGATATTCTCTCTGTAGAATCTCTGGTGCCTGTTATTTTATAAAAGTTTTCAAATCCATCAATTTTTTTAAACTGATACCCCATCCATACATTTTTACGAGATTTTGCATTAAAAGTTATACCCCAATACTTCCACGAGCCTTTATTAAACACGGTAATAAGTTTGGGTTGTACACATTCTATTCGCTTGTATGTGATTTTTAATTGTTCAACCAAAAATGCTAAACCCTCCGGATTGTTTGCATTATCAAGTTGTTTTAGCCCTATTTGTTTTGTGTTGCGATGATAAAAAAGATCCGTGTATGCAAAATTGCTTTCAGCTAAAGTATTTGGAAATAAACCATGTAGTTTTTTGAAATACGCATCTGCCTTAATTACATCTTGGTATTTGAAGGAATCGTAATCTGCTTTTTCCTCTCCTCTTCGCATAGAGGGGTTGATGCCTGTTATTAAAATCTTCGAAGGGCAAATTTTAGAATAGACAAAGCCTCTACTCAAAAGTGAATCAAGACTATTAAACTTTCCATCCTTCCATAAATTTTCAAGTTCCTGTTTTGTGTTTATCATCTTGATATTCTGTTTTTTTAATTATGCTTTCGTTTTATACTCTCCCACCCGCTCTGCCGCCATACTTATTCCATCCTGAGCCTGTCGAAGGGCCGTTTCTTTTACGGTGGTTGAGCCTGTCGAAACCACCTGCCCATTCATCAACATGGGCAACAACCAATCTCGTAAGGCGGTGAGGTGTTGGTTTTGTTTTAAGTTAGTCAATATTTTGTTCATTGATGGCTGAACTAATTTATCGAATTGAATTAGCGAACTATCATCAGGAATGATAAACCGAAGTTCCTTTATTTTGTCTTGTGATAAATTATCTCTTGCAGAACCTGAACTAAGATTTATAAGGTATTTATACAAGTCTTCAAGGCCAAACTTTATGTATGACTTGTAAAATTCTTCGTTTGGATTTATGCCACAAATAGCTTGATTTGTGCAGGCTTCTAAATCAATTAAACTTACCTTTCCAGCTGTTGCCCCATACATTGCCATTAAGATAGTTCCTCTCTTAAATAATTTAGCACTTGAATTTTCAAGGCCTTTTTTAGTGATAAAATTATTTGTTGAAACTATCCACGGTTCATTCACTTCACCGCTATTTATCCAAGGAATATTGCCGTTTTCATAATATTCTCTTTTTGTAGATAGCGGTGTTCCACCAGAACCAGTCCTCGCAATCTCTTTCAACTTCTTCACCTCCCACCCCTGA
>CAYZUZ010000006.1:0-13985 GCA_964481795.1 uncultured Cryomorphaceae bacterium | reverse complement strand
TTGATTAAGAAATAAATGGAGCCGTAATTGGGCAATCCTAATAAGATTCCTGCCACTGTATCGCGCCATATAAATAGACTTTCTTTTTCCTTGATCTTTTTATACAGCAAGCCTACAAAACCGTACATAGCAGCACTGCCAAACGTGAGTGCCGTGAATATTCCTTCGCTTTTCTCTGTTAAATGATGCATTTGATTCCACTTAAGTAAAACATCAATAAGTCCAGAGCCAAAAAACAATAGCAGCGTGCCCCATGCAAATACATGAGCCGTACCTACACTTTTTTTGCGCCAAGTAATGGCATATAAAGCCACAAAAGCCAATACAAGTCCCAAAAAATTGGCCAAAGATATACGCTCATTAAACAACACAAGCGAAACAACCACAGGCAGCGCCAAAGACATCTTAACGGCCATTGAAACCACTGCTACACCTTGATTTTGAGTTACTTTAGCCATCAAATTGAATAAAGTAATAAACAAAAATCCTAAAAAGAAGGTGTAATATAGCCAAGCACCAGGCCGAATGATTTGTTCCCAATGAGCATATTCTAAAACCAAACCAAGCGTGAGAGCCGTGAGGTAATTGACCACAATAGCCCGTTGCCTATTCACTTGAAAAATAGGAAAATACCTAAAAACAACAAAAACTGTAGTAGAGCAAATAATGCTGAGTAAAAACCAAATCAATGTGGTAAATTTTGAGCAAAAGTAAGTCTGTTTATAATGAATAATGAGGATAGGCAGTAGATGTAAATAAAAAGCTTGTGTAACTTTAGTTTATTATTAAATCAAAAAAACATCATTACATTTGTAATCCTTATGAGTTTGAATCTATTTAAATTTCTTTTTGCAAGTATCATATCGCTATCGCTCCTGAGCAGCAGCAGCGGTATAGGTATTTTTATGCACTATTGCAAAGGAGAGCTAGTAGAAACAGCACTGTTTGTAAAACACACTTGCGAACCAAAATCTAACCAAGATGCTCCTATTGAAGGTGAGTGCATCAGCGTAAGTAACTGCTGCGAGGATGAAACCTACTTACTTAAAACTTCAGATTTTCAGAAAGAAGAGTTTAAAATAGCAAGCTTGTTAAATATTGCCACAGCAATACTTTTTGTTTCCGAAACACCTATCAGCACCACAGCCGGTACAAAGGATAAGAATAGAGGCCCACCTTCGCAGGTATCGCTCTATGGCAAAACATCCAAATTTATTCAAGAAAGCAGATTGTTGATTTAGACTAGGCAGGTTATTTACCCGAGCAACTAGTTTTCATTTTTTTATTCAATAAAATCAACAATTTATCATGAAATATTTCATTTTAATCCTATCTATATTGGCTATGGGCAGCCTCAATGCCCAAAAAACACAGGAAGAACGCTTTATTGTAAATGGTGCCTGTGGCATGTGCAAAAAGCGCATCGAAACCGCACTCGACGTGAAGGGCATTCGATATGCCGAGTGGAACGTAGAGACCAAAGAGCTCTTTGTTGCTTTCAAACCGCAGAAAATATCTTTAGAGCAAATTCATCAAATCATAGCTGATGTAGGCCACGACACAGAACTCATTCAAGCGAAAGATGAGGTTTACAACGACATACATGGCTGCTGCAAATACCGCGACGAAGAAGCACAACACAACCCTAATTCTGAAAAAAAATGAAAGGACAATATCAGTTATTAGTCCTTCTATTTTCATTTATTGGTTTTCAATCTTTTGCTCAAGAATTTTTGGAAGGGCAGGTATTTGGGCGCACTCCGGAAGGAAAAGTAGAAACACTTGTGGGTGCCAATTTATTTTGGAAAGACAGCAATGAAGGCGGCATCAGCGACGAAAACGGACTGTTTGCAATTAAGCGAATTAAAAACAATAATACGCTAATAGTGAGCTTTATAGGCTACAAACGGCTTCAACTAGTAGTGGCCAATGGTGTATTTACCATCGACTCTATTATTCTGGAATCGGGCAATATGCTGGGCGAAGTTGAAATACGCGAAGTGATTAAATCTACCGAAATCAATGCAAAATCGGCACAACTGGAGCAGCAAATCACCAAAAAAGAACTGTTGAAAGCCGCTTGCTGCAATTTGGCAGAAAGTTTTGAAACCAACCCCTCTATCGACATTGCATTTACTGATGCACTCACCGGCACGCGTCAGGTAGAACTATTGGGACTAAGCAGTAAATATGCGCCCCTACAAATAGAACAAATTCCACACGGTCGCGGGCTCAATTTCAGAGGTGGATTTAGTTTTATACCAGGCACTTGGGTTGAGGGCATACAGCTATCCAAAGGTGTAGCCTCGGTAACCAATGGACACGAAAGTATGACTGGGCTTATCAATGTAGAATTGGTAAAACCTACAGGCGATCCCAAATCGGTATTTAATATGTACGTAAACAGTGCGGGCCGCAGCGATTGGAATTTTGCGAATTCGAGCAAGGTATCCTCCAAGTGGAATCAAGCTACTTTACTGCATGTAAATGCCAGTCCGTTCAGATGGGATATGAATGGAAATGGTTTTATGGATATGCCTACAGGACAGCAATTTCAAGGACTCAACCGCTGGAAGTACGAAGGCGAGCGCTACATGGCTCAGCTGGGTGTACGGGCATTGCACGATAGCAGGCAAGTAGGCACCAAGGATTACGCCTTTGGTGAAACCAACCCCACCAACCGCTGGGGCATGGAATCATCAGAAAATCGCTTTGAGTTTTTTGGTAAAAATGCCTTGCAGCTCGATACCGAGGAGTATTCGTCTATCGGATTGATAGTAAATGTCTCCACGCATAATTATAAAGGAAAATTTGGACCTACCCGACGTTATCAAGCCACTCAAAACTCAATCTTAGGCAAATTGATTTGGCAATATGGCGATGAAAAAGACATCTGGGTATTCAAAAACGGATTGAACTATACCTACGACGATTATAATACGGAGTTTTTGACAATGTATGATCAATCATTTGTAGAGAACACCGTGGGAGCCTTCAGTGAGGCCACCTTTACTCCCAATGAGAATTTTACCGCAGTTGCAGGCTTACGAGCCGATCGCTCCAATTTGTTTGGCGTATTTGTAAGCCCTCGCTTACACCTGCGTTATGAGTTTGGCAATGAAAATATAATTCGCTTGGGAGGTGGCCGAGGCTACAGAACCTCATTGGCACTTTTTGAGGGAATAGGTGGATTGGCTAGCAACAGAAATCTGATTGGCAATCAAGGCTTTGGCCAAGAAATAGCATGGAATACCAACTTGAGTTATCAGAAAAATTTTAAACTCAATTACCGCAAAGGCTCTATTGTAGCTGATGTTTTTTATACCTATTTCGACAACCAATTAATACAAGATTTTGACCAAAGTCCTTTTAACTATTTGCTAAGCTATACAGGCGGTGGCAGTGCCTTAAGTACCATGATTCAAATAGATTACGAACTTATGAGGCGACACGATATTCGATTGGCGTATAAGTATCAAGAAGTCATTACACCTTTTGCATCAGGCCTACGCGAAGCACCATTTATATCGCCCCACCGAGCGTTTATCAACTATGCCTATGCTACAAAAAGCAACTGGAAATTTGACCTTACGGCCAATTGGTACGCCTCGCGCAGACTTCCAGATACCCAGCTCTCATTGGCTGAATTTCAGCAACCTGAACGTTCACCTGAGTTTTTCTTGATTCACGCACAAATAAACAAAGAATTCAACAGCAAACTAGAGATGTATATAGGAGTAGAAAATTTATTAAATTTAAGACAGCCCAATCCCATCATATCGGCCAACGACCCTACCAATGCACACTTTGATGCCACCTTGGTTTGGGGACCTATATTTGGTAGAATGTTTTATTATGGACTCAATTTTAAGTTTTAAGCAAGCATATACTACTGAAAAACAACGTTTTAAAATTTATTCGCTGACTCTTTCGGAAGTACATCAATGCTTGAGGATACTTGCCCATTTTCATACAGGAACGCCCTGCTTCATAATATTTTTGAAGTAGGGCTTTTTTGTATTCCAAGGGACCGAAGTACAACTCAAGAATCCTACTCACCTTAGATATGTGGTCATTTAATTGAACACTCATGCCACTATGAGTGCGGTACACCGTGAGCGCATCATGAAAATAAAAAGGAATCACCCCATCGCCTATGAGCCTCATCCACAGGTCAAAATCTTCCACACCTTGTAGCGATTTATCCTCCAAATGCAAATATTTTTGAGCCAAATTACTTTGCAATGCCACAGCCGATGGCACTATGGGATTGTATTTAAATGCGAGCTCATCTATCGACTTAACAGCGTAAGCGGCACGTTTTCTTAAGCCTGGCAGCTCTTTTACTCTGTGAAAAAAAAAACTATAGCTTGAATTTTCTTTGATTTTTTGATAAAGAATTTCTAATTTTTTTGGCTCCCAATAATCATCTGCATCCAAAAAGCAAACGTAATTGCCCAAGGCTTGGCTGATGCCTCTATTGCGCGAAGCCCCCAATCCTAAATTTTGTGCATTTACATACAATTGTATTTGAATATCAGGATTTTGGATGCTGAATTTTTTAATAAGCTCTGCACTTTCATCATTCGAAGCATCATCTACAGCCACAATTTCAAAGTTTTTAAAACTTTGCATAGCGATACTCTTCAAGCACTTTTTAAGGTATTTTCTTGCCTGATACACAGGAACAATGACACTAAAGAAAACGGGTTTCACAAGTTTTATAACAAGGGTTTAAAAACACATCAAAGAAAAGCCTTTTTTTACAATCCTTTGCTAGCCATATAATCTTGTAAAATAATTGCGGCAGCTATTTTGTCTAAAAGACTTTTATCGCTTCTTTGTTTTTTACCAATACCCGATGACAAAACGGCTTGTTGAGCCCTTGAGCTACTGAATCGTTCATCGATGTATTCAATTTTTATCTGCGGAAATTTTTGAGTAAAATCTGCCATTATTTTCTCGGTAAGTTCATGTATAGGATTAAGGCCACCTTGTAGATTATAAGACAACCCTACAACGCAGGTTTCTACCTGATTATCAGATAAATATTTTTGCAAATAATCAAATAGCCTAGGTGTATCTATCGTAATTAACGGTGAAGCTACTATTTGCAAGGGGTCGGTTTCGGCTATCCCTGTGCGTTTTTCTCCTATATCTAAAGCAATGATTTTGATAGTGGTAAGTATTAATGGCACAAAGATGCAGCATAAGAAGCAATGAGTAAGCAACTCCTTCTCAAATTGATTGTTATGATTGAACAACTTTAAGCTAAGATTCAGAAAAACCAAATATCTACCTCCAAAACCTGATGTTATTTTGTTTCTAATTTTTTAATTCGTTTGGCCAATCATGAAATGGGAAAATCCTTTTTTGAAATGGGCGGTGTGGTTCATTCTTTTTTTCGCTTTTTTGCTTTCTGCCATATTTATGATGGGCAATGCAGGCGAACGCTTGGCTTTGCTATGCCAAGGTATGCAACCCCCTGATTTGGTATTGCTACTCAACAAACAATACTTTATGGATTTTTTTGAAGCCTGCGGAAGCAAGGGGGTTCATTATTACCGAGAAATAGCCGTATTGCAAGATATTATCTACCCTTTTTCATACGCTTCTTTTTTAGCTATTAGTATAAATAATTTTTTCTTAGCAAAAAAGCGCCAAGATTACAGAGTGCTCAATAAAATTTTGCTTTTTCCTTTGGCTGCTTTGTTGGCCGATATTTTTGAAAATATGATGTTTTTGAAACTCAGCTATGAATTTCCTGATTTAAAAAATATTACCTATTATTTCAGTAGATTCTTTCATGCTGTTAAGTGGATTTCAGCGGCAATAAGCATGGGTATTTTATTTTATCTTTTATTAGATTGGTTTAGGTTTGTTATCATTCGGAAAAAAATGCAGTAAGTACTTTCCTTACTTTAGTATTCCTTATTTACAAATGGCTTTTACTTTACTGATTATTCATGTTAACACAGCATTAATTTATTAAATGCCTCAATTATTGATTTGAATGAACCTTAGCTACCTCTATCTTTGTTATCATCATACACATATTAATTAATAATCTAAAAATCATTACATTATGTCTTTTTCATTGCCCAATTTGCCCTATGCCCACAATGCATTGACCCCTTATATCGACGAACAAACCATGCAAATACATCATGGAAAACACCACCAAGCTTACGTAAATAATTTGAATGCCGCTATTGAAGGCACTGATGCTGCCAACCATAGTATAGAGGCTATCATGGCCAATATCAGCAAGTTTAGCGGAGCCGTGCGCAACAATGGTGGCGGACATTACAATCATTCTTTGTTTTGGACCATACTTACGCCCAACGGAAAAGGAGCCCCTGAAGGTGATTTGGCCACAGCCATTGAAGCTAAATTTGGATCCTTTGATGCCTTCAAAGAAGAATTTGCCAAGGCTGCTGCTACCCGTTTTGGTTCAGGCTGGGCGTGGCTGTGTGTAGATGCCAAAGGCGAACTTTGCGTATGCAGCACACCCAACCAAGATAATCCGCTGATGGATATTGCAGAATGTTCAGGAACACCCATATTGGGCTTGGATGTATGGGAACACGCCTACTACCTTAATTATCAAAACCGTCGCCCAGATTACATTGCAGCCTTTTGGAATGTAGTTCATTGGGAAGAAGTAAGCCGTCGCTATGCCGAAGCTAAAGCGTAAAATTTTAAATTAAGACTTTTATAAAAAGTGGGAAGGGGTTCACTCATTCCCACTTTTTTGTTTTAATTAAATCCGTTACATTAGCGAAAATTTTTGAATGCAAAAAACAAAACAAGATTTACTTTTGTCTTACAATTCAAAAATTAGATTATACATGTAATTATTAAACAGCAAATAACTTTATAAACAAATGAAAAAAATCCTTATTTCAGCTCTTGCGATTATGGCCTCCATGGGCATCATTTCCTCTACCACCAATAAGCAAATAGGCATAGGCGATAAAGCTCCTTTGGCCGATTTAAAAATGGTGAATATCGATAGTAAAGAATTGACATTAAACAATTTAAAAGAAGAAAACGGCTTAATGGTAGTATTTAGCAGCAATACTTGCCCTTTTGTGATAGGCTGGGAAGACCAATACAATGAGATGTACTACATAGGCAAAAGAGAAAAAATTGGTTTTGTACTTATCAATTCAAATGAAGCCTTCCGCGAGAATCAAGATTCGCCAGAGGCCATGAAAATCAAAGCTGAGGAAATGAAGTATGCAATGCCTTATTTAATAGACCAAAATAGCCGCTTGGCCGATGCCTTTGGAGCACAAACTACCCCCCACGTATTTTTATTTGACAAAAATATGCGCTTGGTGTACAAAGGCTCAATCAATGATAAATACGAAGAAGGACGCAAAGAAATCGTGTCTAAAAACTATTTGATGGACGCCTTATTTGCTACCTCAAGAGCAGGTAACATAAACATGAAAGAAAGCAAAGCCATTGGCTGCTCTATCAAGCGAGTAAAGAAATAAAAAATCAATTTTTGTTTGTAGAAACCAAGACCCGCTGCACCTGTGTAAGCGGGTTTTTTATTAACTAAAATTTTCCTTGTGTATCCAATTAGCTTTGCTAATATTGACGCTTCGAATTAAACACAAATCAAAACCTGAGCTATGAGTATTTCAATAGGTAAAGTATTGCACTACAGTGCAGCAGAACATTTAGAGTTGGAATGTGAAAACGGCTACGCGCGATTGAGTGTGGCTAACGATTATGGCATGCGAGTGCAAATTGGCCCCAAAACAGCGCCTATATTCCGAACTTTTTCTTATGCAGTAGATAATCTTACCGAAAATTGCCCTGATTATACTGAAAATTCAGGCTTTTTAATGATTACAATGCCTCATTACCTGGTAAAAGTTTACTTAGATAATTTTAAACTCGATTTTCTAACGCTTGATCAAGAGCCTATACTTGAGGACGATGCGCTTGGCTATCGCTTTCAAGGACAAACACTTACCGCTTATAAAAAGCTCCATGAACAGGAGCAATTTATTGGCCTAGGCGAGAAAACAGGCGAGCTCAATCGCAGGGGCAATCAATACACCCACTGGAATACCGATGCTTTTGGCTATGGAAACTGGAGCGACCCATTATATGCCAGTATTCCTTTTTATATAGGTATTCGCTCTGCAATGCCTTATGGCATTTTCCTCGATAATCACTCCAAAACAGATTTCAATTTTGGCGCAAGCAATGATCGTTTCTCATTTTTCAGAAGCCACAATGAGCAATTAGACTATTACTTTTTTTATACAGGAAATATACACGGAATACTAGATCTGTATACCGAACTTACTGGCCGTCCTGAATTACCACCCATGTGGGCACTTGGCTATCACCAATGCCGGTACAGCTACTATCCGCAAGGAGAATTGGAACTGTTAGCCGATGGTTTTCGCAAAAAAGACATTCCTGCTGATGTGCTCTACCTAGATATACATTATATGGATGAATACAAAATTTTTACTTGGAATAAAGAGCGTTTTCCCAATCCAGAAAAATTTTTAGCCGAAATGGAAGCCAAAGGCTTCAAGATTGTAGTAATACACGATCCTGGAATAAAAAAAGAAGAAGGCTATGCAGCCTTTGACGAAGGGGTGCAAAAAGGATATTTCGTATGCTACCCCGATGGCCAACCCTACACAGGAGAGGCATGGCCAGGCAAGTGTTATTTTCCTGATTTTACCCGGGAGGATGTACGTACTTGGTGGTCTGAAAAAATGCAAGAACAAATGGATCAAGGAGTTGCAGGCTTTTGGAATGATATGAACGAACCAGCCGTATGGGGAAAGCACTTTCCTGATGTGGTTGAGTTTGACTTAGAGGGCACGCAGGGCACTCATGCCGAAGCCCACAATGTATATGGGATGCAAATGGTACGCAGCACTTATGAGGCTCAAAAAAATCACCAACCAGAGCTGAGACCTTTTGCCCTTACACGTGCTGCTTATGCAGGAACCCAACGCTACTCATGGATTTGGACTGGCGATAATATTTCTACCGACGAACATATCCATTTAGGTCAGCGCTTGATCAACAGCTTAGGATTGAGCGGATACTCTTATGCTGGCAATGATGTAGGAGGCTTTATTGGCGAATGCAGCCCGGAGTTGTTTGCCAGATGGATAGCCGTGGGAGCTTTTAACCCATTTTATCGTGGACACAGCATGGTAAACAGTCGCGACCACGAACCTTGGTCTTTTGGAGAAGAGGTCGAAGATATTTCGCGCAATTTCATCAAATTGAGGTATCAACTACTCCCCTATTTGTACACCGCCTTTTATCAATCTACTGTAGAAGGACTGCCTGTAAATAGAAGTTTGGCCATCAAACATTATGCTTGCTCCGAACCTTTCAGTAGTGATTATCAAAATCAATTTTACTGTGGCGACCAACTCTTGGTTTGTCCTGTGCTTCCCAATAAAGAATTTGCTAAAATTTGGTTGCCTGAAGGTGAATGGATAGAGTTTTTTAGCGATAAAAATATAAGCAAAGGTGAGCATGTGTGGCCCTTGCAAAAAGACAGAATTCCAGTATTTGTAAAAGCTTCTACAGCACTATTTACCAAAGAAGCAGCGGCTAATACCCAGCAACAAGTAGACCTACCCTTGCACATACATCTTTATCCAGGTACAGAGGACAATCAAGGTATCTTTTACACAGATTCTGGTGAGGGATATGGTTATGCAGAGGGCGAACACATTCTACTCGATTGGGAATACAACGCAGCTACTCAATCATGGACTTTTGCGCAAACTTCAGGAAATAGGTTTTTTAATGTTCAAGAATGCACCGTATTTCTGCACACAAATATCCACCAAAACCAAATCAGCATCAATGGAATGGTCTATAACCTGAAAGATGAAAAAATCAGATGGATAGAACCCATCTCTGATTTTGACCCCTATTACAAAGGCGGAAAATCTGATAATATGCTTGCAGTAAAGCGCGTTGTTTTCCATTAAAATTTGGATGTATATGTGCGATACAAATTGTTCAAATAATAGAAAATTTACTCAAATTTAATGAATCCAACGGCTAAAAAAATAATTGCAGCGCTACTTATCATACTCTTTGGAGCTTTGGTATACATGGCCTGGACTGTAGTCACTTACCTATTAATTTCTATCGTTTTTGGATTAGCCATAAGGCCTTTACTTCATTTATTAGACAAAGTGAAAATCGGCAAATTCCATATCAACAAAACACTTAGTGCGTTAATTGGTCTAGTGACGATATACGTAATTATTGGAGGATTTTTCTACCTTTTCGTGCCTAAATTGGTTAAGGAAATTAAGTTCTTTACTGAGCTTGATGTAGAGAAAGTTTACCACAATCTCGAAGGCCCCCTACTTCGTTTAGAATTGTGGGCCGATAAATACAATATTCGAGCCCATGAGTTTAAATCAAATAGAGAATATGTAGAGGAACGTCTACTTGGTGTAGTAAATATTGAAGATGTAACAGGACTATTTTCAAGTTTAGTAAGTAGTTTAGGCAATATTTTTATTGCAATATTTTCCATCAGCTTTATTACTTTTTTCATTTTAAGAGAACGAGAGAGTATTCACCAATTACTGATGGCGATGGCATCTGATAACAATAGAGAAAAGGTAGCTCATGTAATTTTTAAAACAAAAAAATCACTTTCAAGGTATTTTTTGGGTCTTTTTATTCAAATTTCACTTATCACCCTTATTGTGAGCACTTCTTTAGGATTTTTAGGGGTAAAAAACGCCTTCTTGATAGGTTTTTTTGCAGGTATTATCAATGTTATTCCTTATCTAGGTCCAATTATTGGTGCCAGCTTTGGAATTTTGTTGGCACTTACAGGCACACTGGGCGCAGGTATTGAGGTCGAATTTACCTCATTCATCATTCAAATATTGTTGGTTTTTGGCTCTATGCAATTGATGGATAATTTTATTTTTCAACCCTTCATATTCTCAAATTCTGTTAATGCACATCCGCTTGAAATATTCTTGGTCATTATTACGGCAGGTACTATCCTAGGCATTACAGGTATGGTCATTGCCGTTCCTACTTATTCTTTTTTGCGGATTGTAGCTCGCGAATTTCTATCCGAATTTAGAATTATTGCTGTATTAACGGAGAAAGTATAAAACTACAAATTGAGTGTATTTATCATTAAATAAAGTAAATCAACTACTTATATCCAATATTTTTTTAATGATGGATTACTCCACTGCCTACGAGCTGCCCGTCTTGATAAAAAGCCGCAAACTGACCGGAGGTAATTGCTTTCTCAGCCTCAGGAAAATATATATAAACACCTTCTTCAAACTGGAATAAAACTGCTTTTCTCAGTTTTTGTCTGTATCTTATTCTTACTTCAAAATCAGCACTTTCGCCTACTTTCAATTCAAAATCAGGATTAATCCAATGTAATTCTTCTTTTTTGATAAATAAAGCGTGCTTGTACAACCCAGGATGAGATTCGCCTTCGCCTACGTAAATAATATTTTCATCCACATCAGTGGCCAAAACAAAAGCAGGTTCTTTTAAACCTCCTACGCCTAGACCTTTTCGTTGTCCTATAGTAAAAAAATGTGCCCCATTGTGAACACCTACTTCTTTGTAATTGGGGTTGTTGTACGCATAAGACAGAGCCATATCCTCAAGCGTATGGCAATCGATTATTTCATGATTTTTTATTTCAATATCCTGAGGAGGAACCATCAGTATTTTCCCTTTTTTTATTTCCAGCTGCTGCTGCAAAAACTCAGGCAAACTCACTTTTCCTATAAAACACAGGCCTTGACTGTCTTTCTTTTGAGCTGTGGGTATGCCCGCTTGTTCGGCTATAGCTCTTACCTCGGGCTTAAGCAAGTGACCAATAGGAAAAAGTGCTTTGGATAACTGATACTGATTAACTTGACACAAAAAATAACTTTGATCTTTATTGGGGTCTTTACCCGCCATAAGTTGGTAAACCTCTTGGCCATCTTTATACTCAATAGCTTTTTGGCAATAATGACCCGTAGCCACAAACTCTGCCCCAAGCTGCAATGCCAAATCTAAAAATAAATCAAATTTTACCTCGCGGTTGCAAAGCACATCCGGATTAGGTGTTCGCCCTGCTTGATACTCACGAAACATATAGTCGACTATACGCTCTTTATACTGCTCACTAAAATCAATTACCTGAAAAGGAATACCTAAATGTTCAGCTACCATCAAGGCATCATTACTATCATCTATCCATGGGCACTCATTGTTGATTGTTACACTTTCATCATTCCAATTGCGCATAAATACGCCAATCACCTCATGACCCTCTTTTTGAAGCAAATAAGCTGCAACACTACTATCTACTCCTCCCGATAATCCTACTACAATTCTTGCCATTAATACTTACTTGTTTTTACGAGTTTACCATATCTATAGGTTTCTCGTGTCTCCGGCCTTCCTTCAACATTAAACATCATCCATACGCCATGCTTCAATCCTCCAGCATAGCTTCCCTTGGCTCGCATTTTTCCCGACGATTGATAATACACCGCTTCACCATGCAATTTACCTTCTTGGTATTCGGCCAAAATACTGGGCTTACCATCCTCAAAATACTGCTCCCATTTACCATGCTTTTCGTCGTTTTTATACACGATGCGCTCCAGTAAAGTTCCATCTTCATAGAATTCTTCAGTAGGACCATCTAATTTCCCTTTTTTGTACGAAACCCTGCTCATCAATTCACCTTTAGGGCCATAGTAAGTCCATACACTATCTCGCTCTCTATTGTTATAAATACCCTCTGCCACTTTTTGGCCTTCGCCACTGTATTGCAAGCTGTAGCAAATTTTCGATTTTGGACGGTAAGTATTGGTTATTTTTAATTTGCCATTGGGGTAATAATAATTGAAAATGCCCACCTCTTGGTCATTTACAAATTGCCCCTCATATCTTATTTTTCCATTCGGGTGATTCTTGACCCATCTACCTTGCTTTTTGCCTTGAGCATCCGTTTTGTTTATCTCTTGCGCCCAGGTAGCAAAAGAAAAAACAACAGCAAGTAGTAAAAAAAATGGTTTCGCTAATTTCATAATGCAAATATAATGCGGTGGAAGGTGCATTTATTGTAACCTTTCTATTTGATTTTTTTGGGCGCCTTTTCAACCTACAGCAGGTAGTGCCTTTGTACTGCCCTATACAGCCAAGGCCTCAAAGGAGCTTCCTTAGGGTCGCTCTTTGAGGCCTGCTGTATCACGGGCATTACTTCAGTCAGCTACCTTGCTTTCGTCTGGGCGCTATGTGCCCACCGCAGGTTTTACTGCTTCACAAATTGAACACTTGCTACCAATCGTACTTCATCGCTTACTACTATGCCTCCAGCTTCGGTTACTGCACTCCAATTGAGGCCAAAATCTTTGCGGTTTATTTTGCCATTAATCTCAAAACCTGCCTTGGTTTGACCATAAGGATCTACCATCACACCGCCTTTTTCAGCTTTCAGGCTAATAATTTTTTCCACACCTCTTAAATTCAATGTAGCCTCTACATCAAATGTGTTTTCGCCTGTACTGCTAAATGTGGCATTTTTAATCAATAAACTCGGAAATTCAGCTGCTGCAAAAAAATCGTCAGACTTTAAATGACCGTCTCTATCTGCATTATTGGTATCTATGCTGTCAATTTTGGCTTCAAATTGAGCCACAGCGCCTACAAAACTTTCATCTTTTGTTTCTATGCTACCGCCAAATTCACGAAAATAACCAGTTACAGTACTAATTACTAAGTGTTTAACTTTAAAATATACTTCTGAATGTGTTGGGTCTAATACCCATTTTTGGTTCTCCATAAACTAATTTTTAAATTTTATATGTATATACATTTATTGTGCAAACATACATTAAAAAAAATGAACAACAAATAAGTATATTGAAAAAATAAAGAATACTTGTTATCGTGAATGAAAAAGGAAACAATTT
>CAYZUZ010000005.1:0-14119 GCA_964481795.1 uncultured Cryomorphaceae bacterium | reverse complement strand
ATAGGGTACTGCGCTGGAGCATTGCAGCCTTTGCACTGCCCTTGATATTCTTATTAAATGCATTTTTGGTAATAAAAACACAAAGTCCGTTTTATACAGCTATTATGGCTGCTCAAATGATTTTTTACCTTATGGCCTTCACAGGGTGGTACTTACAAAGTCGAAAAATCAAATTCAAGCTATTGTTTATTCCCTATTATTTTACCATGATGAATTATGCTGTGTTTGCTGGTTTTAAACGCTGGGTCAAAGGCAGCCAAAAAGCAACTTGGGAACGCGCCAAAAGAGCCACAAGTTGACACCCGTACAAGTTGGCCTCATATGGTCTAACTTTGATTTTTGGCAATGAAAAACTCCTCCCACCTAATACTCCAAACATGACTGAGCAAGAAAACAGTTGGAAAAAAATACCTGAAGGCCTGATAGACAACACCTTAGTAGCTGTAAAAGTGCTCTATATCATTGCGTCTATTATATTCTTTTTTGTGTTGTTGCTCGAGATAAAACGCTATTATAACATCGATGTGATACCGAATTACGATAGTCCTGTAGATGATATATATGGTAGCTTGATCGGTACCATTTCAGAATTTTTCAAGGATTTGTTTGGCGAACCTTAGTTTAAATTCTAGATTATCTTTTAAACCTCACAAAAATCTCTCTATCGAGCGATTCTCGGTGGTCAGGATGAGCTATATCGCGCAGGGCTTGAGCTCGCTCTCTAAGATTCTTGCCATACAAATGCGCTACACCGTATTCAGTAACTATATAATGCACGTGCGCCCTAGTAGTAACTACCGCAGAACCAGGCTTTAACTGTGAAACAATTTTACTAACACCTTTTTTAGTAGCTGCACACAAAGCGATGATCGGCTTACCGCCTTGCGATAGCGATGCTCCACGTATAAAATCCATTTGCCCACCCACACCTGAAAATTGGTAGCCACCAATGGTATCGGCACATACTTGGCCAAACAAATCTACCTCGATTGCACTGTTAATAGCCACTGTATTAGGATTTTGCCTGATGATGGCACTATCATTTACGTAAGCAGCCTCTAGAAAACTCACCGAAGGATTATCGTGTACAAAATCGTACAACTTACGCGTACCTGCGGCAAATGCCGTTACTATTTTACCTCTGTGTTTTTTCTTATAAGCATTGGTTACCACACCCGATTCTACAAGGGGAAGTATGCCATCAGAAAACATTTCGGTATGTATACCCAAATCTTTGTGATTGCCCAAACCTTTGAGCACAGCATCAGGAATACCGCCTATACCCATTTGTAAGGTGGCCCTATCGGGGATAATATCTGCGATGAGTTGGCCTATTTTAATTTCTTCAGCGCTTGTTTTGGCAGAATAATCTACCTCAGGCAGTGGGTCGTTGCAAGCCACAAATGCATGAATACTGCTCACGTGCAATTGTCCGTCGCCATGCGTGCGCGGCATATTGGGATTTACCTGAGCTATGATGTACTTGGCGTGCTTTACGGCTGAGCGCGCTACATCTACCGACACGCCTAGGCTCACATAACCGTGATTATCAGGCGGTGACACATGGATAAGCGCCACATCAATAGGTAAAATACCGCTTTCAAAAAGGCGACTTATTTCGCTCAAAAACACTGGGATATAATCGCCCCTACCGCTATTTACCGCATCGCGAATATTGGCCGATACAAAAAGAGCATTGAAAAAGAAACTATCGGCATACTCAGGACTCGCTATTTCCAAATCGCCAAAAGTGCTTACGCTGAGCATTTGCACTTGGCGCAGCTCGGCAGCTCTTTCTTTGAGGCCATTGAGTAAATAAAGTGGAGTGGCGGCACTGCCTTGTACAAAAACATTTTGGTTGCTTTTAATGGCTTTAAGCGCCTCTTGCAAAGGTAAATAATGGATATTTTTCAAAATAAATGACAAGCTTATTTGAATATTTTATTGTAAACAACTTTTTCTAGTTCAACAAGTATGAACACAACAAAGGTAGAACCCAAGAGCCATAGCCAATGCGTAAAATCAATGGCGGTGGTGCCAAAAATTGCATTAAAAAATCCATTGTAAGTAAAAAGCAATTGTAAGACGATCAAAGTTCCTATAGCATAAAAAATATTGGGATTGCTGAAAAAACCCTTGTGAAAAATAGTGGAATGTATATTTCTGCAATTGAGTAAGTAAAACGCCTCACCCATGGCAAGAGTATTTACAGCTACCGTGCGGGCATAGTTGATGACTACACCTGAGTGCATTAGTATTTTATACATCAACAAGGTTGCGCCACCTATTAAAACCGATACAAACACAATGCGCCAAAGTAAATAAGAATCTAAAATAGCAGAATTGGGTTTCCTAGGTTTTTTCAGCATCACTTTAGGCTCACCCGGCTCAAAGGCCAAGGCTAAGCCTAGCGTAACAGCAGTAACCATATTAATCCAAAGAATTTGTGCGGGAGTAATAGGTAGAGAGCCCCCCATCAGCAAGGCGGTCATTATTACCAGAGCTTCGGCTCCATTGGTGGGCAGGATAAATAATATAGCTTTTTTAAGATTGTCGTAAGTAATTCTGCCTTGTCGTATAGCATTAGAAATAGAGGTAAAATTATCATCGGCCAACACCATTTCAGCAGCGTCTTTAGTCACCTCAGACCCTTTTATGCCCATAGCAATGCCCACATTAGCGCGTTTAAGTGCCGGTGCATCATTGATTCCATCGCCCGTCATAGCTATTACTTCACCACTTTCCTGTAAGGCTTTTACAAGGCGAAGTTTATGCTCGGGAGTGGTACGTGCAAAAATATTGTACTTATTCGCCACTGCAATCCAATCTTTATCGTCAAGGCGCTCCAATTCACTACCGGTAATAGCTATAGAGCCATTGTTAATACCTAACTTTTCGCCTATGGCAGATGCCGTAAGAGCGTGGTCCCCAGTAATCATTTTTACCTGAATACCAGCCGTATAACAATCATTTATAGCTTGAATCACCTCATCACGAGGTGGGTCTATCATGCCTACTATGCCTGTAAACACTATGCTTTTAGAAGTTTGCAGGTCTGGTATTTTTGTTTCTGATTTGGGCAATTCTAAGTAGGCCGCTGCCATTACCCTTTCGCCTTTGGCTGCACTGGCTTCTATTTGCTTGTGCCAATATTCGGAGTTTAATTCATGCTGGTTTTGGTTGTTGAGTTGATAATATGCCAAATCCAATATTTTTTCAGGAGCCCCTTTGATAAACACAAAATTATTGTTTTCGCCTTCAATCAATATGGCCATGTATTTATGCTTAGAATCAAAGGGTAAAACATCGAGGCGCTCTGTTTCAATCCAATTAAATTGGGCTTTGTAGGCCAAAGTGATGAGCGCTCCTTCCGTAGGGTCGCCATTGACCTGCCAGCGATTTTCTTTTTCGAAAATTTGTGCATCATTACACAGCGCAAAAATCTCAATCAATCGTTGTAAATCAGAGTGTTCTGATAATTCAATCCTTTCTTTTGCTATTTGTAATTCTCCTACAGGGGCATAGCCTGTACCACTCACTTGATAGTTATTGCTTGCCGTTTGCAACGAAGTAGCCGTCATTTCATTTTTGGTAAGAGTACCCGTTTTATCGGAACAAATTACTGTGATAGAGCCTAGGGTTTCTACTGAAGGTAAGCTGCGAATGATGGCATTTTTGCGGGCCATTTTTTGCACCCCTAGCGCCAAAGTAATGGTCATAAGTGCTGGTAATCCTTCGGGGATAGCGGCTACCGACAAGCCAATAACTGCAAGAAAAAGCTCATCCAATTCATAATTATGCAAATAGTAACCCAGGGCAAAAAAGAGCCCGGCCAAGCCTACAATAACCAACGAAAGCACTTTTCCGAAATCGTCTATTTGCTTTAATAAAGGCGTTGTGAGGCGCTGCACCTCATTAAGCATCAAATTGATACGACCAATTTCGGTAGAGGCTCCAGTAGCTACTACTATGCCTTTGGCTGTGCCGTAGGTAATTACCGTGCCCGAAAAAGCGAGGCATTTTCTATCGGCCAAGTCGGTATCAACAGCTACGGTTTTTGTATTTTTTTCTACCGAAAGTGATTCACCTGTGAGTGGCGATTCTTCAGCTTTTAGGCTTTGGACTTCCATGAGTCTTAAATCAGCTGGCACTTTATCGCCCGCTTTTAAATAAACCACATCTCCTGGCACCAGCTCTTCCGCTTTAATACTCACCTTTTTGCCATCGCGCAGCACAATAGCATGCAACGATAATAATTTTCGCAATCCATCCAAGGCTGCTTCGGCTTTTCCCTCTTGCACAAAACCGATTATTGCATTGATAAAAACTACCGCCCAGATAACCAACGTATCGAGCCAATCGCCCAAGTAGGCCGTAATAAAAGATGCCGCGAGTAAAACATAAATAAGCACATTGTGAAATTGGAGCAAAAAACGTATCCATGCGCTTTTTTGAGATACCTCGGGCAGGCTGTTCAATCCATAATGCTCCAACCTTTTTTGAGCTTCTATAGAATCTAGCCCTGTCTTGCTGGTTTTAAAAAGCTCAAATACCTCTTGAATATCAATGCTATGCGATTTTACTTCATCTATGTTTTGATTCATGTTTTTTTTATTTGGTGGGTGTATTTGGCTTTACAAATTTAATTTTGATACAAAGCCAATACAGCTACGAGCAAAAGTTTAACAATTAATTCATTTAAAAAACTAAAGGTCTACACTTCCAAGCCATCTATATTAAACAATCAATAAAAATAGTATGCCACCAAAGAAGTACTTTTGCCCCATGGTATTGCAGGAAGACATCAAAGTACTGGGCACCCGAGTAGCCCAATTAAAAAATTACCTCGACATAGAGGAAAAAGCCATTGAATTGGCCAATAACGAGGAGAAAACCCTCGCCCCAGGTTTTTGGGATCATGCCCAAGAGGCAGAAAAACTCATGAAAAAAATCAGAGGACTGAAATTTTGGATTGAAGGCTATCACGAAGTTGAGAATTTTTATGCAGAATTGGAGTTATCGCTTGAGTTTTTGAAAGAAGGAGAGCTGAGTGAGGAGGAAGTAGAGCAGCTGTATCAAAAGACCACAACAGCACTTGAAACACTTGAATTCAGAAATATGCTCTCAGGCGAAGAAGACAAACTCTACGCTGTATTGCAAATTACAGCCGGTGCAGGTGGTACAGAAAGCTGCGATTGGGCCTCCATGCTCATGCGTATGTACATGCGCTATGCTGAGCGTCAAGGATTTGGTTTAAAAGAACTCAACTTTCAAGAAGGCGATGTAGCAGGTATCAAAACGGTAACCTTGGAAATAGCAGGCGATTTTGCTTTTGGTTATTTAAAAGGAGAGAATGGAGTGCATCGATTGGTGCGGATATCACCCTTCGATAGCAATGCCAAGCGCCATACTTCATTTGCCTCTGTATATGTATATCCGCTGGTAGATGACACCATTCAAATCGACTTGAATCCATCTGATATAGAATGGGATACCTTCCGATCAGGTGGTGCGGGTGGCCAAAATGTAAACAAGGTAGAAACCGGTGTAAGGCTGCGCCACAAACCCTCCGGCATTATCATTGAAAACACAGAAACCCGATCGCAGTTGCAAAATAAAGAACGCGCCATACAATTGCTTCGCTCGCAGCTATATGAAATGGAAATAGAAGCCCGCAACTCAAAACGCAGCGAAATAGAGGCCGGCAAAAAGAAAATAGAATGGGGTTCACAAATCCGAAATTATGTACTGCATCCTTATAAAATGGTAAAAGACGTGCGCACGGGAGCTGAAACCTCCGATACAGATGCTGTATTGGATGGTGAAATAGATGCCTTTCTAAAAGCCTTTTTGATGAACGAAGGGCAAAAAAACACCTTGCAAGACTAATTGAAATATGCTAAAAATATTAGACAGGTACATCATCCGCAATTTTTTAGGAACTTTCTTCCTTACCCTTGTCTTAATATTACTAATTGCTATTGTATTTGATATATCAGAAAAAATAGAAGATTTTTTGGTAAAAGGTGCAAGTTTTAAAGAAATTGTATTTGATTATTATTTGAATTTTGTGCTTTTTTATGGCAACATGTTCAGCAGCATGATTGTGTTTATCTCTACCATATTTTTCACCTCGAGGCTTACCGGCCGATCGGAAATAGTAGCCATGCTTACAGGCGGCCAAAGCTTCCGAAGACTGATGTGGCCTTACTTTTTAAGCTCCTTCATCATTGCTTCTATAAGCTACATACTGGCACATTACGTGATTCCAAAAAGCAACGTAAGCAGAATTATTTTTGAGGACTCTTATGTTTATACAAGAGCCGCCAACCGATTCAATGATGTGCACAGACAAATAAATCCAGGACATTTTGTTTATATGGAGAATTTCAATGGCGATCGTTTTTCGGGTTATCGATTTACTTATGAGGTATTCGACGGCAATGAAATGGTAAAAAAATTATCCTCTGATTTTATCAACTATGATACAGCTACAAGTTCATGGCGATTAGACAATTACACCTTAAGAATCATAAACTCAGAGGGCGATATACTCACCAAAGGAGCGCGTTTAGACACCGCATTGCCCTTTAGCCCTGATGTATTATCGCCCGAAATGCTCAACTCAGCCATGATGAATACCCCAAGGCTCAAAGAGTTTATTAATGCCGAAATACTGCGCGGCTCAGAAAGCATCAATGCCTATAAAATAGAACTTTACCGCAGAACCTCCTTTCCTGTAGCTACCTTTATACTGGTACTGATAGCCGTAAGTTTATCATCAAAAAAGAACCGAGGGGGCCTAGGGCTCAATGTGGCCATGGGATTTGGAATTTGCGTGAGTTACATATTTTTTATGCAAATAAGCACCGTATTTTCGACCAACGGAAACCTATCTCCTTGGTCGGCTGTGTGGCTTCCTAATTTTATATTCCTTATTGTCGGTTTAATACTATATCGCATTGCACCCAAATGATTTTTCGGCCCGCCTCAAAATGCACTTTATTGTGTTTATCTGGGGTTTTACAGGCATTATAGGCGCATTAATAAGCTTTGATGCGATACCACTCGTATGGCATAGAATGTGGCTTGCCACGCTTATTTTGCTTGTATATCTTGTATGGAAAAAACGCAACTTACGCATACCTACTCAGGATGTGGTGAAGCTCATGGGCTCAGGAATCATCATTGCCTTGCACTGGATTACTTTTTTTTATGCCATTAAAATATCTACCGTTTCTGTAACCTTGGCTTGCTTGAGCACTGGTGCGTTTTTTACCTCACTGTTAGAACCGCTTTTTCACAAAAGAAAATTTGACTACAAAGAAACCATGTTAGGTCTTGTAGTAATTTTAGGTCTTTATCTTATATTCAAATTTGAAGGTGATTATACATTAGGCATCATCATCGCGTTGAGCTCTGCACTGCTATCGGCTTCATTTTCCACCATTAATGGCTTGTATGTGAAGCGTTTGAGGCCCAATGTGATCACTACCTACGAGCTTTTTGGTGGCTGGTTGGCCATTACTTTCTACTTATTATTTACCGGTGGCATCAATAAGGAGTTGTTTACCTTTAAACCCTGTACTTTTGAAGGAGGACTTTTTTACTGCGATGCTTTTTATCTTTTCATCTTGGCCAGCGTGTGTACCGCCTACGCATTTATTCAAAGTGTTGAAATTATGAAAGTTCTAAGCCCTTATTCGGTAATGCTTACCATCAATTTGGAGCCTGTATATGGCATTGTGCTGGCTTATATTTTTTTAGGCCAAAGCGAGGAGATGAGTCCAGAATTTTACCTAGGAACCTTAATCATAATAGCCACAGTATTTGCTGATTCTTACTTCAAGAAGCGCCATAGAAAACAAATGGCCCAGCAACCTCAATAATAACTGCAGTAAAAACCACAAGGCTCCCTCTATTTCCAAACTTCTTTCATAGTTTTGGGCTCTTTGTAAAATAACTCAAGCCTGTGCAACAAATACTGATAAAACATACTACGCTGATACAAGCTGAGGCAGATGAATCTGCAAGAGAGCAAGTAGATATTCGCATAGCAAATGGAAAAATAGTTGACATTCAAGCATCTATAAACGAACAACCCGACGATTGGGTGCTACAAGGCAATCAACTTGCTACCGCACCGGGCTTGGTTGAGCTACATAGCGCCCTACATGAACCGGGTAATGAAGAGCATGAAACACTGGCACAAACACTGGCTGCTGCCACCGCAGGAGGTTTTACAGCATTGGTAGGCATGCCCCTTACACAGCCTGCTGCCGACCACAAAAGTCTTATAGAATTTTTGGTTCAAAAAAGCCAAAACAGCCCTACCCAATTGCTACCCGCAGGCCTGATGACCAAAGGAGCCTTAGGCGAAGAATTGAGCGAGATGTACGACATGCATCTATCGGGGGCAATCGTTTTTAGCGATTATAAAAAAACCACCTACAATACCAAGTTGCTAGCCCTTGCCTTGCAATACAGCTCAAACATGAATGTGGTGCTGAGCATAAGTGCTACCGACCCCTATTTATCGAAAAATGCACTCGCCTACGAAAGCGCAAAAACTACGGCTTTAGGCCTAAAATCTATGCCGATGATATCAGAAGCCATTGCTGTAGAAAGGGTACTGAGCCTCATGAGATACTATGGTGGCAGGGTACACTTCCAATCTATAAGCACAGGCCAAGCAGCAGAACTTATAGCCCAAGCCAAAAGCGAAAATCTGCAAGTAAGCTGCGATGTGAATTTCCACCATCTGCTGTTTAGCGACGATAAATACTATGATTTTGATACCCGATTTAAGGTAATGCCACCCCTTGTAGGAAGCGAAGAACAATCGCAACTACTGCATTATTTGGATGATAACACCATAGATGCCATTGCTGTAGACCACATAGCCCGCAATATAGAAACAAAAAAATGTGAGTTTCAGAATGCAGCCTTTGGCATGATGGGATTGGAAAATGCCTTTTCTGCCTTGCGTTATTACTTGGATTGGAGTACAGAAAAACTCATTGAAAAAATGGCCTTAGCACCCAGAAAAGTGTTGGGATTGCGTCCCGTTAGCATAGCTCAAGGAGAAAAAGCAGAACTCTTTGTATTTGAAAAAGATGATACCTTTTTCTACGATAAAAAGTACAGAAAATCTGGTGCAGAAAACTCCCCTTTATTGGATAAAAATCTAAAAAGCAAAATATTACTTACCGTAAATGGTGTCAATTTTTGGAAAAATGATGCGTAAAATCTTACTCACAATTTTATTAATCGCAGGATGCACTGCACATGCACAGCAATCGTCGGCACACTTTTGTAGCAGTGCCGACAAAGCTTGGGCGCCACGCGAAAGGCATATCGACATGCATCATCTCAAATTATCGCTACAATTTGAGCCCAAACTATACAAGGCCATTGGCCACATGGAACTAGCTTTCAGCGCATTAAGACCCGATTTAGATTCGTTTTGGCTGGATGGTATTCACCTCAAATACAATGAGATATTGCTGGATGGCAAACCCATACGCCATCAAATCACAGATACAGGAATTGCTTTATTTCCCGATAAATTTCAACGCGACCAAAGCCACCTATTGAGCATTAAATATGAAGCACGCCCGCGCAAAGGACTTTACTTTACTGGCTGGGACGACCCAAGCGGTCAAGCCAAAAAACAAATCTGGACACAAGGTCAAGGAATAGACCACCGTCATTGGATACCTTATTTTGATAGCCAAAATGATAAATTCACACAAGAAGTTGAGGTCCTATTCGATGCAGAATTCCAAGTTGCCTCAAATGGTAAATTGGTGAAAGAAGAAATGCTGGCTGAAAACAAAAAACTTTGGCATTACCAATTAGAAAAACCGCACAGCGGCTACCTACTCATGCTGGGCATAGGCCACTATGAAATAGTAAAAACTCAGGTAAAAAGCATCCAAGGCGCAGAGATTCAAATGCAGCAATATCTGTATCCTGAATACATGCCTCATTACAACTATACCTATAAACATACAGAAGAGCTCATGATGTGGATGGAACAGCTATTGCAAGTGCCTTATCCTTGGGGCGTTTATCGTCAGGTACCCGTTCGCGATTTTATTTACGGAGCTATGGAAAACACCTCCGCCACCATTTTTGGCGATTTTTATATTGCCGACTCAAATACTTTTGACCGCAATAACTACCTTTATGTGAATGCCCACGAAATGGCGCATCAATGGTTTGGCAACCTTACCACAGCTTGGAGCAGTCGGCATCATTGGTTGCATGAAAGTTTTGCAACCTTTTTTCATTTAAAATCAAATCAAAAATTTGTAAGTGAAGGAGCATATAGCCTCGAACGACGAAAAGCATTGATGCAAGCCTTTGCCGAGTCAGAAAAAAACAAAAATCCATTAGCTCATTCTGAAGCTGGTACAGGCCGTCACTACATGAAAGGCTCATTGGTGCTCACTCAATTAGAACAGTATTTAGGTCCAGAGTTATTTTATGCAAGCCTAAAATACTTCTTAGAAAAAAATGCTTACGGCAATGTACACTCTGAGGATTTACTTTACGCCTTCCATCAGGTTACAGGCTTTGACCTCCAATGGTTTTGGGATCAATGGGTATATGGCTATGGCGAACCGGAATTAGAGCTTCATTGGAAGGAAATTAAACAGAAAAAAAATCACTTTTTACAAATCATCACCACCCAAAAGCCAGCAGATGGAATGCCCGCTTTTAGAATTCCTATCAACATAGAAATCAAAGGTGTAAATGGAATAAGCACGCATAAAATAGAACTGAAAAGCGAGGTAGATACTTTCCTTATTCCTATAGAAAAAGATGAAAAAATCGACTTCGTAAATCCCGACCCCGGAAAATATTGGGTTGTAAAGTGGAAACACATCAGCGACCCTAAAAAAAGATTGCTTACTCAAGCGGCTCATTCTGCCGATAGGTTGTATGCCTTAGTTAGCAATCCGAGGTATACCACCAAAGAACTTTTGAATGCATTTGAAAATGAAAAGGTTATTGAAATTAAAAGAATAATTGCCTCAAAATTGTACAAGGAAGCTGAGAATATGGATGTTTTTAAAGCCCTTTCAGAATCTAAAGATCCACAGATTCTCAGTGCATTTTTAAACAGTACAAACTCTGATTTATGGAGAGGAGAAATCGCTTCAAAGCTACTTGATACCTATTATCAATCAAGTGATTATACCCTTAAAGCAAGCAGTATAATCATGATGCTTCGCACCGGCAACAAAGAAGCTTTAAAGTATGTAAGCGCATATCAAGAGTTGCCCGAACTCGCTTTCAGCAATGCTTTGGATTTGCTTATGATGCTGCACAGAAGCGGTATAGAAGTAGAAAAAAATCTAGAAAAAATAGTTGCGTTTTCACATCCCAAGCAAGTAGGCTCGTTGCGTGGGCAAGTATTTGAATACTTAACTGAAAATCAAAAATTTGAACAAAAAGCTATAGAATATGCTGTGCAAGCAGCAGGGCATTATTCACGTGGCGCTCGCAATGCTGCTTTTAAATATTTGGACGCAGCTATTGCTGGTGGACAAAAAACAGAGGTTTTAAAATATTTAAACCAACATAAAACCTATTGGGCTCCCCAATGGGCTGAAGGAATTTACAAACGCTTATCCATTGATTATTAAATTATTAACCTAAATCACACCATGACAGATTCATCAAAAGGAAAAAAAAGTGCTATAGATCGTTTTTTGAGCTTTGTAGAATGGGCCGGCAACCTACTCCCCCACCCTGCCACATTATTTTTGTCATTTGCCTTGTTGGTAATCGTTATTTCGGGCATTGTGAGCCTGTTTGATCTTAGCGTAGTGCACCCTGGTACAGGCGAAACCATAGCACCCTTCAATCTTTTATCGCGCGAGGGCTTAGATATGATACTTTCAAAAATGGTGACCAATTTCACAGGTTTTGCACCCTTGGGTACGGTGTTGGTTGCATTGCTTGGTATTGGCATAGCAGAAGGCAGTGGGCTCATTGGAGCTGTGCTTCGCAAAGTAGTTTTATCATCGCCCAAAAAGCTTTTGACCTTTGTCATTGTGTTTTCAGGTGTACTTTCCAATACAGCAAGCGAGGTAGGATACGTACTCTTAGTGCCTTTAGCAGCGGTTATATTTTTAGCAGCTGGTCGTCATCCCTTGGCGGGTTTGGCGGCAGCATTTGCCGGAGTATCAGGCGGCTACAGTGCCAATTTACTCTTAGGCACCATCGACCCTCTTTTGGCTGGCTTATCAGAAGAGGCGGCACGTATTGTGGATAAAACATATGTAGTAAATCCGGCTTGTAATTATTATTTTATGTTTGTTAGTACTTTTTTGATTGCAGGTTTAGGCACCTGGGTTACTGAAAAAATTGTAGTGCCACGCTTAGGTGTATATGATGGCGATGAAAAACCAGAAGAAATAAGAGGATTATCGCCTGAGGAAAAGAGAGGAATGCGCTTTGCTTTGGTCACTATTTTAATTTTTACTGGCTTGATTTTGTGGGGAGTAATACCGGAAGACGGCATACTTCGCGATGCAAAAACAGGTGGCATTCTTAAATCGCCTTTGATGAGTGGTATTGTAGCCTTAATTTTTCTAAGTGCCGGACTCGCAGGTATTGCCTATGGAATAGGAGCAAAAACCTTCAAGAATGATGAAGATGTTATGCGAGGCATGTCAAAATCTATGGAAACACTAGGTTCTTATATTGTATTGGTATTTTTTGCAGCACAATTTGTAGCGTATTTCAATTGGACCAACTTAGGATTGATAGTAGCGGTAAAAGGAGCTGAAACACTACAGTCACTCAACTTAGGAGCCATCCCTTTGATGCTGTCTTTTGTGTTGGTGGCAGCCTTTTTAAATCTTATTATGGGTTCGGCCTCAGCCAAATGGGCCATTATGGCACCTGTATTTATTCCCATGTTCATGCTTTTGGGTTACAGTCCTGAGTTTACCCAAGTAGCCTATAGAGTAGGCGATAGCGTTACCAATATCATATCGCCTATGATGTCGTATTTCGCTTTGATTATAGCTTTTATTCAGCGCTACGACAAAAAAGCCGGCATAGGCACGGTTATATCCGCCATGCTACCTTACTCAGTGGTATTCTTGATAGGCTGGTCACTTTTACTTATTCTTTGGATTTTGTTTGAACTGCCCATAGGACCAGGCGCGCCTTTAAGGGTAGATATTTTAGGGATGTAAATATATTTTTATGAAAAAAACTTTCATTTTCAGTTTGTTCATTTTTTTTTCTTCATGTACTACCCATCGTGGTTTGGTATTGGAGCAAGGCCCAATATTACAGGATGAGCGGATAATAAAGTCTCCTGCCATTGGGTATTCAAAAGCAACTTACTTTCTTGGCTTAGGAAAAAAGGGAAGAAATAGTATTATATATGATGCTAAAAATGAACTTTACAACTGTAGATTAAATGAAAAAGAGGTTTTTGAAAATCTAACCATAGATATAAAAACCACATTTTTTTTGTTTTATATAAAAAAAGAAGTTTTTATTTTAGCAGATGTTGTAGAATATCCCAATTCAAATTTAAATAATATAAATGATCATTTGCTATGGTTTAATCGAATGCCTAATGAAAAAATCTATGCGATTGACAAAAATGAAATCAAATATTCATACATTACAGGCGAGTTTAATTCATTAAATCAAAACGTAAACCAGGAAGGTTCAAGTCCGAAAAAATTAACTATTGGGGCGGCCCTTATTAATGAATATCTCAAGCAATCAAAAAACAATATTTTACTGTCTGGATACCAATATCCTAGCGAAGAAATTACATTTTTAATCAAAAAAGGAGGCATACAAAAAATTGCCCCGCTGGAGTTGAGTAATTACTTTATTTTTAATACGAGTTACTTTATCGATGGCACACGCCAAATAATAGAAGGTAAAACAACAACTTATACCCACAAAAACACCATAGAAATTTGTAAAATAATGGGGATATATGGTGATTTTTTACTTATAAAAAACAGTTGGAATCAATATTTTGTGGTACATAAATCTGAAGTTGATTTTTAAATCAATTACTCATCAAAACTCACTACCAACTTACTACTAGTAGGATGACTTTGACAAG
>CAYZUZ010000004.1:0-15048 GCA_964481795.1 uncultured Cryomorphaceae bacterium | reverse complement strand
ATATTGCTATGAACCTACAGACCCCAAGTGCGTGAATTACGACCCATGCCACAATGCAAAATTGCCTGATGCAAGTTTTACAATACATGAATGACTATTGGGGATTGATAGCTGGGTAAGAACCCCGGATGATTCGGTATTTTTAGGAAGGGATATCATTTTTGAATCTTCTTATAAAGGTTCTGAATTTAAACACACTTGGTATTTAGGGGCAGAGGTAATACATGGTAGTAGATTTACAAGAGATCATTCATCATTACTAGTCTCACAAAGACTTACTCTCATTACTGTTTCTCATGTAATTGAATACACTATAGATGATGAATGTTTCCCCAATACCACAGGAAAAGATTCTATTGCAAGAACATTTTATTTAATTAAATATCATAATGAATTTGCAACTTTAGGTGATTTTAGAGGAGTATTTATTAATGAAAAAGACTCGTTTGATTTTTCTATCTTAATCTTAGATACTTATAATAATCCTAAAGAAGTTTTTAGTGGAATAGGGTTCATGTACAGTGTTAATTTTCATAATGAAAATCCAAATGATACTCTTGTATTAGACTTTTCATCTAGAAACAAGATATTATTACTAAATGGAACTGGAGGAGCACCCAGAGGCTCCATGGAAATAGACCCCAGCACAGGACTTTTTGTGATGAAATATTCTATCAATTGGGTTGATTATGAGGTAAGAGGTAGAAAATTGGAGTAAGCAAATTACATTAAATCTTTTACAATTAGCAAACAAATAATTTAAACCAGAATTTAAATCTTGGAAATATTGTTGAAATTACAGATGGTCCATTTTTTAATCATTTTACATCGATAGGAATAAAGTATAAACCTCAATCGATAAAAAGTCAAAAATTTAGACGAAGATTAAACCGCTTATAAAAAAAAGACTTTCTTTTCTTGCTAGCAGTCCCAACCCTCAAAAAGTGAGTGTTTTTTGATTTTGCCCCTTTGTGGTTTAGATCCTTAGTTAAATTCAAATTACCCGCTTCACTCTTCAAACAACTATCTAACTATCTACTAATTTCTATCAAACTATCAAAAAACTATCTCCTTATCAATTCAATCTATTATAAAAAACCAAGTCCAAGGCAAAACAGTATTTCCTTTGCAGTGTTAAATTTTAAAAATAGAAAAAATGTCAGTAGTACTTTCAACCGATGCAGATTTTGAAAATCAGCTAAAAGAAAATTCTCTTGTAGTAGTTAAATATTTTGCCGACTGGTGTGGGTCTTGCAAATTATTTGCTCCCAAATATAAGCGTGTATCTAATGAAGAGGATTTTGCCCATATTGTCTTTTTAGAAGTAGATGCCGAAAATAATCCTATAGCTCGCAAAGCCGCTGGAGTAGATAATTTACCATTTTTGGCAGCTTTTAAAAATGGCGAACTTATTGAAGGTTCAGCTGCCAGCAAGGAGGAATATTTGCGTGGATTGCTTGCCAAACTTCAAGCCTAAATAACACAAGTATGAAATTACCAGAAATAAAAAGCTTATTGGTTCATGATATTCAAGAACTTAAAAATGCAGAGGAGGCACTACTTAATGAAGAGGCGCCTGCCATAGAGGTACCTGGAATAGATGAAGGTGAACAAATGACTCATATTTATGCAGCCATCTGGATCAAAGAAAAAATGGACGAAGGAATGAATGAACGCGAGGCTTTGCGTGCTTATACACAAAGGGTTAGAAACTCTATTTCATAATTATTACTCTTCATCTTTAGTCTATTGAAAATCGGTTTTCTCCATATCGACGATAAGAGTTTCTCGAGCAAAGCTCCTTCGCACTTTTGGCATCTGCCTGCTGCTTTGCTCAGTGTACTTATGCTGGTATTTTGGGTAGAAAATCGATTTGATTTAGAATTATATTGGCTAGGCGTATATCCTGGGTCATACAAAGGCCTAATTGGAGTCATTACGGCACCCCTCATTCATGGTAGTGCCTCTCATTTGATGAGTAATGCATTGCCTATTTTGGTTCTTGGGTTGGCTATACGCTATTTTTATTACGAAGATTCTCTTAAAATTTTCTACCTCATTTGGCTAATCACGGGCACTATTGTTTGGTTATTTGCCCGCGAATCGTACCACATAGGAGCTAGTGGTGTGGTGTATGGCTTTGCATCATTTATATTTTTTAGTGGCATAATGCGAGGCAAGGTGCAATTATTAGCACTTTCGCTACTTATTGCTTTTTTGTATGGAGGTATGGTTTGGGGTATGTTGCCCATTGATGCGGGTATTTCATGGGAGAGCCATGTAGCCGGGGGATTAAGCGGCTTGGGTGTTTCATTCTTTTTCCGGAAAACTGCACCTTATGAAGCAAGGGTATTTATTGAAGAAGACCAAGAAGAGGATACAGCCGACCAACCTGAATTAGAAAAAGAAGGTGACAAAATTTTTTCAGCCACGAGCTGTTCAAAGGCTCATATCACATCTATAAATTATAACTTTACCCCCAACCAAGAGAAAAAACCATGAGAAAATTTTTACTGTTTATACTACTTGTTTTAGGAATACAATCTGCTTATTCGCAGGTTTTTATGGATTTAAAACAAGAAAACCAACGAAATGTAAAGAGATTTATGACCGGCTCGGAGATTGAAATCAAATTAAAAAAAGATGATTTCTATGTGAGCGGCAGAATAAACAAAATAGAGCGCGATTTTATGGATGTAAATGGTTTTAAAGTGATTTATTCTGAAATTGATTATGTGTTGATAAGAAATCAAAGTTTAAACTTTTGGGCTACTGCTTTTCTGTATGCGGGTTTAGGTGCGCTTATTTTACCACCTGTAAACAATCTTATACTAAACTACCGACCTCTTATTGCCGAAGAATTTGCCATTGGAGGTGCCATTTTTGCCACGAGTGGTTTTATTATGTCGCGCTTTGTAAAAAAGAAATACTATTTTTCGGAGGGCTACCGCTTAGAAGTATATATACCTGAAAAATAAGTTTATTACTCAAGTAAATCTGGCCGTAAGCGTTCTGTTCGCTCATAAGCTTGTTGGCTTCTCCATTCCTCTATTTTCGGAAAATCACCGCTTAATAATACATCAGGGACTTTAAGGCCTTGAAAATCAGCAGGTCGGGTATAAATCGGTGGTGCCAGTAGATTGTCTTGAAAAGAATCTGTCAAGGCAGAAGTTTCATTATTTAATACGTTGGGTATCAGTCTTATTACTGCATCGCAAACCACGGCAGCTGCCAATTCACCACCACTAAGTACATAATCTCCTATAGATATTTCGCGGGTAATCCATTTTTCACGCACGCGGTGGTCTATCCCTTTGTAGTGTCCGCAAAGTATCAACAAATTGTTTTTTAAAGACAAAGCATTCGCTGTTTTTTGATTAAACCGTGAACCATCTGGTGTCATGTAAATGATTTCGTCGTAGCTTCTTTGTGTGCTCAATTCGATAAACAATGTGTCGATAGGTTCTATCATAAGCACCATGCCTGCACCACCACCAAATTGATAATCATCTACTTGCTTGTGCTTTCCTATTCCGTACTGTCGCAAATCATGAACATGAACTTCTACCAAACCTTTATCAATAGCCCTTTTTAAAATTGAATCTGAAAAGGGACTTACCAGCAAAGAGGGCAATACGGTTACTATATCTATTCTCATTTTTTATGGTGTATTTTAAAGATTATAAACAAAAACAAGCCTATGCTGCCACCATACACAGCTCCAAAAATGATATCGGCAGGGTAATGAACGCCTAAATAAATGCGACTATAACTCACCACCATAGCCCAAAACACCAAAATAGGAAGTACCCAAGTTTTCCATTTGCTAAGCAAACTACCTATATATAAAGCAAGCATAAAGGTATTGCTTGCATGACTTGATATGAAACCATAAGCGCCTCCGCAACCATCTACTATCCGCAATTGATCAGCTAAATAAGCTACATGACATGGCCTAAATCGCTTGAAAGTTTGTTTAAAAAAATAAACGGAACCTGAATCTGCCAAAAAGACACCCACAACCAACAATCCTACGATAAGAAAAAAATTTTTCCGATGCACTCTCCATAAGCCCCAAAGCAATAGTGCGTACATAGGAATCCATATACCTACACTACTGATAGCTATCCACAAGGAATCCCAAGTCTCTGATCCTAATTGGTTGAGAAATAATAATATCTTTTCGTCGGCTTCTAAAAAAAATTTAGGGAAAATCTTATTCATTGAGGTGCTTCCAAATTATGTCTTTGAGTTCATCCAGATGAAATCCAGTAACGCTTGATATCATTACTGTAGGTAATCCTTTGGGCAATTGCGATTGCATTTCATTCATCATTTGCTCATCGAGCATATCACATTTACTTATGGCTAATATCCTTTGTTTATCAAGCAATTCAGGATTAAACTTTTCTAATTCCTTGAGGAGTATATGGTATTGTTGCTTGACATCATCAGCATCAGCAGGTACCATAAATAGCAGTATAGAGTTGCGCTCTATGTGTCGCAAAAACCTATGCCCCAAACCTTTGCCCTCAGCTGCACCTTCAATAATTCCGGGTATATCAGCCATTACAAAAGATCTGTAATCTCTATAAGAAACGATACCTAAATTGGGTACTAAGGTGGTGAAGGGATAATCGGCTATCTCGGGTTTGGCAGCGGTAATCGTAGCCAAAAGCGTTGATTTGCCTGCATTAGGAAAACCTACAAGCCCTACATCTGCCAATACTTTAAGTTCTAAAACCACATAGCCTTCTTCACCTTCTTCGCCCGGCTGTGAAAATCTTGGGGTTTGAAAAGTTGAACTTTTGAAGTGTGTATTTCCTTTGCCCCCTCTACCTCCTTTAAATAAAATTTTTTCTTCGCCATGCTCCGTAATTTCGAGCATCACCTCTCCTGTTTCACCGTTTTTGGCCACAGTGCCCAAGGGTACATCGATGATGATATCTTCACCTTCGGCTCCGGTAGAGTTGTTTTTGCTTCCGTTTACGCCATTATCGGCTTTTAAGTGTCTTTTGTATCTGAGGTGGAGCAAGGTCCACATTTGATTGTTGCCTCGTACGATGATATGGCCGCCTCTGCCTCCGTCGCCTCCATCAGGACCGCCTTTGGGAATATATTTTGCTCTGTGAAGATGGGCCGAACCTGCACCACCATGACCACTTTTCGCGTGAATTTTTACGTAATCAACAAAATTGGAACCTGCCATCTGCTAGTAATCTAAACTTTTAAAATAAAAGGCAAAGGTACGTTGCAAGTTTGCTGCTATTTTTATTCTATGCTTTTGATGTAAAGGAATCATTTCAAACCTTTTATTTTTTTTTCTGCTTCATCTCTTTTCTCTTTTCCTTCATTTGCTTTCTCATGGTTCGCTTTTCTTTTCGGGTCATTTTTTTTACTTCACCTATATCATCAAAATCTTCTGGATTAAAAACTCTTTGTTGACGTTCCTTGAGCTGGCCTTCGGCAAATGCTTTTTGTAGTATATTTTCTATAAACTTATCCTCCTGATCATTCTCTGGGTCATACTCTTTTTTTAGACTAAATTCGTAGTAATTGGCTGTAAGGTTATAAAAAAAGGCCCTTGTTCCTGAGCGATATTCTTTGACCAAATCAAATGCCGTTCTACCCGTTTCGCGATGTATGAGTTTACATAAAATTTGTCCCTCGGAGCGCGTGAGTTGTTTGAGCTCTTCCTCAAATTGAAACTCAAGATAAAATTGAAACTCATTGATAAAGCGCTTTTTATCTCTATTTCGTTTGAGTAACGACAACCTAAAATTGAGCGAATCGAGTTTATCTCCGGCCATGTAAGCATAAGGATATACGTGGATCACCTTGCGCTTGAGCAAGTAATAGCGCCTTCGGGCTTCGTCGCTATCAAAAGAGGGTTTATCTACAAACAGGATTTCATCCATTATCCAAATGGGTACGGTATCGCCATCTATGATAATGCCTGCCATTCTATCACCTTTATTTTGATAGATATGCTCCATCACAGAGTCTGTTTTTTGCTTTTCTGTTTTGTCTTGTGCCCGCAGAGTTTGGTTATGGAATACAAGCAAAATCCACAAAAAACTAACTGCGGTTAATCTTCCAAAGAGAGGTCTTAATCGTATTTTGTTCATTTTCAGTATTTTTAACTCCCTCGTTTTTCAAAAAATGTGCTGAGGCAAGCACTGCTATTTCCATGAGTTCTTCATCGCTGCTTTGTAACTTTTCGGGTGTAAAATATTGTTTTACAAAGTTGGTGTCAAACTCACCTGTAACAAAGGCGTTGTGCTTCATCACAAACTCAATAAATGGCAAGGTAGTTTGAACGCCCACTATTTCATAATCATTGCATGCGCGTATCATTCTTTGAATAGCTATTTCGCGTGTAGCTCCATAAGTAATGAGTTTTGATATCATTGGGTCATAAAAAATCGGAATATCCATTCCTTGTTCATAGCCATCATCTACCCGCACTCCAGGTCCGTGAGGCCTGTTGTATACATGTAGTTTTCCAATATCAGGGTTAAAGTTTTCAAAGGGATTTTCAGCATAAACACGAGCTTCCACTGAATGACCTTGAATTTTTAAGTCGGCTTGCGAATAACCTAATTTTTCGCCTCTTGCTACGCGAATTTGTTCACGAACCAAATCCAAGCCTGTAATCATTTCTGTAACGGGATGTTCAACTTGTAGGCGGGTGTTCATTTCTAAAAAATAGAAATTAAAGTCTGCATCCATCAAAAATTCTACTGTACCAGCTCCTACATATTGGCAGGCTTGGGCAACCTTTACTGCTGCTTCACCCATAGCTTGTCGCAGTTCTGCGCTCAGTATTGCTGAGGGTGCTTCTTCTATTACCTTTTGGTGCCTGCGTTGTATGCTGCATTCGCGCTCAAATAAATAAACTACATTGCCAAATGTATCTGCCAATATTTGAATTTCGATATGACGAGGCTTGGTCACAAATTTCTCAATAAAAACAGCACCATTTCCAAAGGCTGAGGTAGCCTCGCCTATAGCCATTTTCATTTGTTCTTCGAGCTCTTCGGCATTTTCCACCAATCGCATGCCTTTGCCTCCGCCACCTGCTGAGGCTTTTATGATGATAGGCATTCCTATTTCTAAGGCAATTTTCTTGGCTTCTTCAAAATCATCTACTGCTCCTTCTGTGCCAGGAACCAAAGGAACTCCAAAGTCTTTAACGGCTTCCTTTGCCGAGAGCTTATCTCCCATTACACGCATCGAATGTGCCTTAGGTCCTATAAAATGAATGCCTAACTGCTCGCAAGTTTCGGCAAAAGCAGCGTTTTCGCTCAAAAATCCATAACCAGGGTGTATGGCATCTGCACCAGTATCTTTTAGCGCTTGTATGATTTTTTCATGAACCAAATAACTTTGGTTGGAGGGCGATGGACCTAAAAAAACAGCTTCATCGGCATAGCGCACATGGGGCGAAAGGCGGTCGGCTTCAGAGTATACCGCCACTGTTTTGATACCCATTTCGCGCGCTGTTTTCATTATTCTAAGTGCAATTTCACCTCTATTGGCTACTAATATTTTCTTCATGGTTGATTATTAACTAATTATAATTTGCTTTGGAAATGTTTTTCAAAAGGTAATAATAAGCAAGCAACAGCTATTTATAAAAAGCCCCTTGCTTTTTGAACTACTGCCGATTTCTTTATTTGTATTTCAGGTTAAATTTGCTAAAATTTATTTGCAACGCTCACTTTAATCCACTTAGGTTTGTATCCAATATGTTACAATCAATTTCTATACGCAACTATGCTATCATAGAGCATCTTGAGGTCGGCTTTAAGCCAGGCCTAACCGCGGTAACGGGCGAAACTGGTGCCGGCAAATCGATCATACTCGGAGCTTTTGGCCTTATTTGTGGGCAGCGTGCCGAGAGCAAATCTTTGCGCAACGAAGAAGAAAAGTGTATCGTAGAAGCTGAATTTTTGCTTCAAGACAATTATTTAAAAGAAAGTTTTGAGGAAAATGACCTAGATTACGAAAAAAGCTGCATCATCCGTAGAGAGATTCTTCCATCGGGCAAGTCAAGGGCATTCATCAATGATACACCTGTAGGCCTCGAGGTACTGAAATATATAAGTACTCAATTGCTCGACATACATGCACAGCAAGACACACAACTTATTCACAAACAACAGGTTGTATTGCAATTGCTCGATTCTTTTGGCCAAAATAACAACAGGCTACAAGCTTACGAAGAGGCCTATACTGGATACAAAAAATTATTAGCCGAACGCAAGAAGCTCTTGGGAAATGAAGGTTTGGAACAGGACATTGCCTATTTAAAGTTTTTGGCTGAGGAGCTTGAAGCTGCGCAAATCAAAGCTGAAGAACAAGTGTTTTTGGAAGAAGAAATCAAGCAATTGAGTCATGCCGAGGAATTAAAATTGCAATTAGCCAAAGCATTTCAAGCAATGGATAACGATCATATTTCTGCCTTAGGACTGATCAAAGAAGCCGCCCAAGCATTGAGATCTGTAGCGGGATTTGGGGCTAAATATGAAGAACTTTACAAACGATTGGATTCTGTATGGGTAGAGCTTCAAGATTTGAGCAGTGAAATAGAATCTGAAGCCGAAAAAGTAGAAGACAATCCTCAAAAATTAATAGAGCTAGAAAGTAGATTGAATACCTGTATCAGTTTACAAAACAAGCACCAAGTAGCCGACAATGCGAGCTTGATTGAGAGATTAAATGAGTTATCCTTACAGATAGAAAATATAGAGCAAGGTGAGAAAAAACGAAAAATCATAGAGCAGGAATTCATAATCGACAGCTTAACAAACTCTACAAAAGGAAATGAATTGAGTGATACCCGAAAACAAGCAGCTCAAGAATTGGGATTGAAAATCAAACAATTACTCGTAGAGCTCAACCTACCCCATGCTGCCTTTGAAATCAGATTGAAGCCCATATCGCCTTCAAGCTTGGGTATGGATGAAGTTGTGCTGATGTTTAGCGCCAATGCTGGTATGCCACTGCAAGAATTGGGCAAGGTAGCCTCAGGAGGCGAACTCTCTCGATTGATGCTGGCGCTTAAAGCCGTTTTAGCAGAAAGCAGAGCACTACCTACAATTTTCTTTGATGAGATAGATACAGGTGTAAGTGGAGCTACAGCAGGTAGCATTGCCGACTTGTTGCGCGATTTAAGTAAAAAAATTCAAATTATCGCCATTACCCACCTTCCACAAATGGCATCAGCTGGCAATCAACAGCTTTTTGTATTCAAAGACCATTCATCGGCCTCGGTACAAACGCAGTTAAGAGAGTTGGTGGGCAGCGAACGAATTGACGAAATAGCACGATTGCTAAGCTCTAGTAGCGAAATAAGCGAAACAGCCCGCAACAATGCACGCGAAATGCTAGGTAGATTTATATAAACCTAGGCTGCTCTTTTGACTTACTTTTGCACCTGCACAGTCAAACTAATGGAAATAGCCCTGCATATCTTATTTATCCTATCCATGGGAGCCATTTTACATACTTATGGTTTTTATCCATGGAATATGCTACAGCGCTATCGCAAATTGCCCATCCAGCCCCTACCCAAAAAGCCCGACCCCTACCCTAGCGTAGATGTGATTTTTGCCGCTTACAATGAAGAGGCTGTGATTGAAGAAAAAATACGCTCCGTTTGTGCTTCACAGTATCCTAATGAATTGCTATCGCTGCACATTGCTACAGATTGCCCAAGTGATCGTACCGAGCTAATCATCAAAGAATTACAAAAAGAATTTTCCAATTTATATTTTTACCCATCGAAAGAGAGAAAAGGAAAATCATTTCTCATCAATCATTTGGCTGAGCAATCTACTGCTGAGATTATCATTCCTACCGACGCCAACATCATCTTCAATGAAAAAACGATAACAGAGCTGGTACAAGCATTACAGAATAAAGATATAGGAATTGCAGGTGCTTGCATTCATTATCAAGACATAAACAACCAAGGCATTGCTCCGCAAGAGGACTACTACCTACAGCGCGAAAATAAAATTAAAATAGCCGAAGGCGCTATTTTTGGTGCAACCATGGGCGTGGAGGGTGGATGCTACGCTATTCGCAATCAAGATTTTACACCCATACCTTCCAATTTTTTTATGGAAGATTTTTTTCAAACCTTACAGGTTTTAGAAAAGGGTAAAAAGTCGATACTTTGCGAATCAGCTATCGTTTGGGAAGATATCAGTACCCAGTCATCGCAAGAATTTAAGCGCAAAGTGCGCATTTCCATTGGCAATTTTCAAAATCTAAAACGCTTTAGTAAATTGCTGATCACCCAATTTTGGCCCGTAGGCTACCTATTTTTATCGCACAAAATACTCCGCTGGCTTACCCCACATTTGATGTTGCTGATGCTGGGCATTGCTCTATATTTTGGCTTTCAAAAAGTTTTTATCTATCAAGTTTTGCTGTTTTTGGCAGGTTTTAGCTTGCTAATTGCTTGGCTAGGAGCCTACTTAAACAATACCAGCAAATGGGCACGCATGTGCATCTTTGTGCATCATTACTATTACATGAACATAGCCCTTGCTTTGGGCTTTATTAAATATCTAAAAGGAGTAAAAACCAATGTTTGGCAACCCACAAAACGAAAGCAAGCGCAAGCTTGATACCATACCAGAAGCTATTGAAGCCATTAACCAAGGCAAAATAATCATAGTAGTAGACGACGAAGATCGTGAAAATGAGGGCGATTTTTTGGCCGCAGCCGAAATGGCCACCCCTGAAATGATCAACTTTATGGCTACCCACGGCCGAGGTTTGATTTGTACCCCACTCATCGAAAAGCGTTGCGATGAATTGGAGCTGCACCCCATGGTTACTCACAATACCGACCCTCATCACACGGCATTTACCGTAAGTGTTGATTTGATAGGCCATGGAAATACTACAGGTATTTCAGCTGCCGATAGGGCACGAACCATTAAAGCATTGGTGCATCAGCAAACCTTACCCGGTGATTTAGCCCGACCCGGCCATATTTTCCCTCTTAGAGCCAAGCCAGGGGGTGTATTGCGCAGAACCGGTCATACAGAAGCAGCCATCGACTTGGCACGATTGGCCGGATTACAACCTGCGGGTGTCATAGTAGAAATCATGAACGAAGATGGAAGTATGGCTCGATTGCCTGAGCTTTTTAAAATAGCAGATAAGTTTGGCTTAAAAATCATCTCCATCGAAGATTTAGTGGCCTACCGAATGGCTAATGAAAGCTTAATCGAAAAGATAGAAGAATTTGAGGTCGATACACCTTCTGGCCAATTTGTATTGCATGCTTACAAGCAAACCACCAATGGTCAGGTACATTTGGCACTTACCAAGGGCGCATGGCAAAGTAATGAACCTGTGATTGTAAGAATGCATTCGGCAGAAGTAGGAAGCGATATATTTTCGCTCATTACTAGCGATAGTAGTGTGCAACTGCATAAAGCCTTAGCATATATACAATTACAAGGTAAAGGGGCTGTGGTGTATCTGAATCAGCAAAATAGCGGGGATGTAATATCTAAAATAAAAGCATACAAAGCCACTATCCAATCGCCTGAGAAAAAAGTGAGTTTTACCAAAGATCCGAAAGACATAGGCATAGGCGCGCAAATTCTGCATGATTTAAATATCAGCAAGGTTAAACTCTTGACCAACAACCCTATCAAACGTGTAGGAATTGTGGGTTATGGTTTGGAAATTGTTGAAAATTTGACCTACAATAATTTTTAATGGTTAATCAGATAAAATGTGCTCATTGTAATAAATGGACTCCTGCTTCGGAGGAATTATGCGTCTATTGCAAACATGAACATTATGCCTCTTCAAAAAAAGAAAAAGAAGACCTCGGCAAAATCCCCTTGTCAGGTATTCCTTTTATCAAAATCAATGAAGAAGATTCTACCCTCGTAAAAATATTAAAGTATATAGTAAGAGGAGGCCAACTCATATTCTTTATTATCATTTCTATGATTAGTTATATGGCCTCTTCTGTAGTACATTGATTTTATACAGATTATGAATACAACGATAAAAACAAAGGTTTTACAAATTCATCATTCAACTTCTCATTTTTTCTACATTTGTTTAGCAGTATTCGCTAGCAATCAGATCATTGAAAAGCTTGGTGTAAAAATTCCTTTTCTTTACAGTTATCTGGATGATTTGGTTGCTATACCTTGTACTTTGGGCATAGCTCTTAGTATTCAGCGTGTTTTTGTGTTTCGCCAATATGAATATAAATTTACTCCTTGGCACATACTTTTTACTGTATTCTTTTTCGGAATTTATTTTGAGGGCTACCTTCCGGAAATTAGTAGCAAGCATACCCGAGATCTGTGGGATTTGCTCTGCTACAGCTTGGGCGGTGTTGGTTTCTATTATTTTGGAATGAACGATTAAAATTTGCTAAGCAATTACATGGTTGCGGAGCAGATAATAAATTTTAAAAGATCAATTTTTTGGTTGTAAAATAATCTTCCTCAACCTCGAGTGAATATTCCACCAACCTATTAGGGGAATTATAAGTAAAATAAATGTAGCCACAATCTCTTTATTATCTGCGTTCTTCTGTAGCTCTGTACCCACAATTAGCTGTGACAATCGCCAAAAAAGAAATACTGCTAAAACTAAGAAAAACATAAAACTCAATACGAAATAATGCGCATACTCGGCTTGATATTGAGCTAAAACCAAAAAATAGAAAGTGAGCACAAAGAGTAAAATATGGACGACTCTGATTAATTCAAAAGATTTTGTTTTGTTTTTTACAAATTCTCTCTTATCTAGTTTTATTAAACTTATGACAATTTGGGATGTAAATAGAATATAAAAAACTATTTGAAGCCAAAAAATAAAGAATAAAACATCTGAAATTTTAGTTGATTCGCTGAAGAGCGGAGTGAGTGGAATAAAAAGTAGCAATAGAAATGGAGAAATCAGAAGATAGAAAAATGTATTGGGATCTTTTTTTAATATCCATTCAATCATACTTATACATTGAAATAACCTTTCTAGGTTGTTTCTTTTTTGGTATCAAGACTGCTGAATTCCGAGTTGTTGCTCTTGTATTCTTGTACGATGTCTTTCATCAAACCTACCATTTTGAATCTATCTGATTTTCTCAAACTTTCCTCTAAAGCCGACAATAAGTAAAGGAGATGTTCGCGATCTACAGTACGCACTTGGGCTATCATTATTTTAAGATGATGGGTAGGTCTTGTACCTTCTTTATCGGCTAATAATTCTTCATACAACTTTTCGCCTGGTCTTAAACCCGTGCATTTTATCTCTATGTCTTTGCCCAGTTTTAGTCCGCTTAGCGTAATCATTTTTTTGGCCAAATCATAAATTTTGACACTCTCACCCATGTCAAATACATAGATTTCGCCACCTTTACCCATGGCTCCTGCTTCTAATACCAAATTACAGGCTTCTGGTATGGTCATAAAAAATCGGGTAATATCGGGATGGGTGATGGTTATAGGTCCTCCTTCTTCTATTTGTTTCCTAAACAATGGAATTACCGAACCATTACTTCCCAGCACATTGCCAAATCGGGTAGTAATAAATTGAGTATTGCAAGGAGTTTGTTGCAAACTCTGAACATACATTTCTGCAATGCGCTTACTCGCTCCCATTACATTGGTGGGGTTTACCGCCTTATCGGTACTTACCATAACAAATTTTTCTACTTGATATACACACGACATATCTGCCAATTGCTTGGTTCCGAATACATTCACCTTAATGGCTTCATAAGGGTGGGCTTCCATCAAGGGTACGTGCTTGTATGCTGCCGCGTGAAATACCAACTGAGGTTTGTGTTCTTCAAAAAGCTGCTTCATGCGGTCGGCCCGAGTTACATCGGCTACCACAAACTCTGCACAAGCATATTGGGTAGGATGCTTGCGAAGCAATTCCATTTCTAATTCGTATAAAGAGCTTTCTGCGTGGTCTATAGCTATTACCGATTGAGGTGCGTAGTACAGTATCTGACGAAGAATCTCGCTACCAATGCTCCCCGCTGCTCCTGTTACAAAAATTTTCTTACCTTGAATTTCTCTGCTTACGTGCATACTATCGAGGGTGATGGGCTCTCGCTCCAATAAATCCTCAATTTTTACAGCTTTAATCTGTTTGGAGGTGAGCTCACCTTGTATCCAATTGCTTACAGGTGGTACCACTTTTACCTTAATGCCTAATTCTAAGCCTTTCTCTATCAACTGATTTCTACGAGAAAGATTCATATTTTGAACAGCAATAATGAGTTGATGTATACGCTTATCGGAAATAAACTCTGGCTTAAGTACTTTATTGGGGTTGTAAACCAATATTCCATCCTGCATTTTGCCTTGCTTGCTGGGGTTATCATCTACAAAACCCATTACTTCGTACACCTTATTGGTTTCTTTTCCAAGACTTTGACGGGTAATTTCTCCAGCAGCTCCTGAACCAAAAATCAAAACTCTAGTTCTGCGTGCTGGTGTATTTTGCTTAATAGCTGCCGTGTATGCAGATTTTATTAAAAACCGAATGGACAACAATACAAACAAGGTGAGCAAAAAATGTATTACAATTACCGATCGAGATAACGATAGGTAAGACTGTCCATTTAGTAATACACTCATAACCATAAGTCCGCCAAAAGCAATCACTACCGATTTAAATATGAGATAAGCATCGCGCAAGCCCGTTTGACGGATAACACCTCTATATGATTTTGTATATAAAAAAGCCAATAAATACAAGGTGGCCACAATAAGATTTCTGTAATGAATGACTTCAAAGTCAAGAGCACCAAATTCGAAATTGTATCGAATAAGTGCCGCTAGTGGGTATAAACCCAATACCACCAACATGTCAAAAGCTAAAATAAGCCAGCGTGACAAGAAGCGCTCCGAAAATCTCTTAAGTAAAATATCAATCATAGTGCTTTGTGGAACGAATATGAAACAAAAGTATAATGAATTTTTCTTTTATACATAGTTCACTTGTCAAACAGTTCACAATTTCCTTTGAAGACCTTAA
>CAYZUZ010000003.1:0-16197 GCA_964481795.1 uncultured Cryomorphaceae bacterium | reverse complement strand
TTTAACAGAGAAAAGCGAAGGAATATTCACGGCACTCACATTTGGTAGTGCGGCTATGTACGGTTTTGCGGGCTTGATATTTAAAAAAATAAAGGAAAAAGAAAGTCTATTTACTTGGCGCGACACCTTGGCAGGAATCTTATTAGGATTGCCCAATTACGGCTCCATTTATTTCTTAATCAAGGTTTTACAAATTCCTAATTTGAATGCCTCTATTGCTTTTCCGATTAATAATTTGGGCATTGTAGTGCTCTCTTTTTTGCTGTCGATTTTTCTTTTTAAAGAAAAACCTGAAACTTTAAAAATTCTTGGATTTTTCTTGGCGTTGGTAGCCATTGCATTGATGATTTTTTAGAATGAATGTAATGATTCATTGGGATTGACTACTTACTAGTTTTAACAAGCGTTTAAAAGTAGCCATGTTTTTGTTTTGCGCATAGCTGCAAGCGCTGCCTATCTTTGAAACACCAAATTCATACCCTTAAAATTTCAAATTATTACAATGAAAAAAAGTTATATCATTCTGTTTGCTGTAGTAGGTTTACTATTTCTTGTAGGAAGCAATGCCTGCTCTACCTACAATGGTTTTGTAGATAAATCTGAAAACGTAAAAAACGCTTGGGCCAATGTAGAAACTCAATACCAACGTCGTTTTGATTTGATTGGCAATCTTGTAAAAACCGTTCAAGGAGCTGCCGATTTTGAAAAATCGACGCTTACTGAATTGGTTGAGGCTCGATCTAAAGTAGGACAAATGAACATCAATGCCGATGAACTTACTGAGGAAAATCTTCAGCGTTTTACTCAAACGCAAGGTCAAATGAGCTCCGCCTTAGGTAGATTACTGGTGGTAGTAGAGCGTTATCCCGATTTAAAAGCCAATCAAAACTTTTTGGAATTACAAGCTCAATTAGAAGGCACAGAAAATAGAATTGCGGTATCGCGCAGTGATTTTAATGCCGTAGCAACTATTTACAACAAGGCCATACAGCGCATTCCAGGTCGCTTTTTTGCGAGCTTATTTGGATTTTACCCTAGGGCATTGTTTCAATCAGAAGGTGGTGCTGAGAAAGCGGTAGAGGTAAATTTCGACTTTAATAATAAATAAATGGATATCAAGAATTTTTTGAGCCAAGCTGAGCAGCAAGCTATTGAAGATGCCATAAGACAAGCAGAACAAAAAACCAATGGTGAAATCAGAGTTCATCTTACTCATGATTTTGAGGGAGATATTCTGGATGCAGCTGTAGCCATTTTTGACCAATTGGGTATGGAAAAAACAAAAGCCCGAAACGGTGTACTTATTTATATCTGTCCGGGTAAAAAAGAGTTTGCTATTTTGGGCGATGAGGGCATCAATTCCAAAGTAAAAGCAGATTTTTGGGATGCAACCCGCGATGAAATGCTGCTCGAATTCAAAAAAGGAGATTTTGCACAAGGCATCGTAAACGGAGTGCTCAGAGCTGGCAAAAGTTTGCAAGAATATTTTCCTTTTACGGGTCAAAAAAATGAATTAGAAAATCACATTTCTTTTGATGAATAAAATCAAAATATTTTGTAGTGTTTTATTGTTCAGCCTTTTAAGCTTAAGTCTGCTTGCACAATCTCAAAAACTTCCGCCTAAGCCCAAAGCAAATCCTGCTGTAGACGATTCAAAGGAGTTTTTAAGTCAACAAGAGCTTCAAATGCTAAATCAGCGCATCAAAGCGTTTGAAGATACCACCTCTATTCAAATAGCTATTTATATAGAAAAAACTCTAGCTGGGGGCGATGAATTCAGTCGCTCGTTAGCCATAGCAAGGTCATGGGGCATAGGCGATAAACAGCGAAGCAATGGAATTTTGATTTACATATCTACACAAGAAAAGGCCATTTTTATACAAACAGGTTATGGCTCCGAAGGCTTTTTGCCTGATGCTATTGCCAAAAGAATTATTGAACAGGTACTTAAGCCAAATTTTAGAGCGGGCCAAAATTTCCAGGGGCTCAATGAGGCCTTGGATGTGATTTTTGCCGCTGGCAAAGACGATGCATTCCCAAAATCTAAAGAAAAAAAACCTGAGGATACTTCGCTATTCACCGTTATTTTTTTCGTTGCACTTATAGCCTTTATCATTTTTAGCAGCAATAATAAAGGGGGCAAAGGAGGAATGATGGGTAGGGGAGGTCCTGTATTTTTTCCACCTATGGGAGGAGGTAGAGGATTTGGTGGCAGTTCAGGTGGCTGGGGAGGTTTTGGCGGAGGCGGCTTTGGTGGCGGAGGAGCAGGAGGTAGGTGGTAACCAAGTATATGATGTGTCGGATTTGATGATCATTATTTTTGAGCAATTCGTCTGATATTGCCCTAAAGTATGTACAAATATTAAGCAAGGATGAAAACAGAAATTTTTAAAGAGAATATTTTAATGGCATTTGGTAGTGTGCGCTCACAGTTATTGCGCACGGTGCTCACTATGCTCATTATTGCCTTTGGTATCACGGCTTTGGTAGGTATACTTACTTCCACTACAGCCTTAGAAAAAAGTATATCAGGTCAGTTTAGTGAATTAGGGGCCACTACATTTACGGTTCAAAATAGAGGAGTAAGTGTTCAAATAGGCAGAAGAAGAGGCGCTCCCAAAGTAAAACCTCGTATTACTTTAATGGAGGCGCGAAAACTTTCTTATGAATTAGAAAGCTTAGGAATATTAAGATCCATCTCTTTTATTGCTAGTGGACAGTCAGAAATTAAATACTTGAATAAGAAAACCAATCCTAACATAAATGTATGGGGTACTGAAGGTAACTATTTGCAAACCAGCGGATACACACTTGAAAAAGGCAGATACTTCTCTATCCAAGAGCAGCAGAGTGCTGCGCCAGTAGCGGTTTTAGGCAGCGATTTAGCTGCGTTGCTTTTTGGTTTATTTGATCCTGTAGGTAAGTCTATTCAAATAAAAGGAAGGCGATACCAAGTAATTGGTGTGCTTGCACCCAAAGGAAATAGTTCAAGTTTTGGCGGAGATAAGGTGGTACTACTACCACTTAAAAATGCCGACAATCTATACCCTTATTCCAAGAGAAGTTTCTCTATCAATATAATGGCTACAGATGCTGCCACCCTTGAAGCATTAATTACTGAAACTACAGGTTTGATGCGGGGAATAAAAAAATTAAAACCTGAGGATGAAAATAATTTTGAAATCACAAAAAGCGATAATTTGTCACAATTGCTTATCTCAAATTTGAGTTATGTAAGCTATGCGGCTACCGGAATTGGACTTATTACGCTTTTGGGTGCAGCCGTTGCATTGATGAATATCATGTTGGTTTCTGTAACCGAGCGTACCAAAGAAATTGGAATACGAAAAGCCTTGGGTGCCACTGCTAAGAGTATTCGTCAACAGTTTCTAGTAGAAGCAATTGTGCTATCCATTATGGGTGGATTGCTGGGTATTTTTTTAGGCATTGGCATAGGCAATATTACAGCAAGCATCATTGGCAGCGGCTTTATAATTCCTTGGGATTGGATAGCTCTTGCACTTACACTATGCTTCATCACGGGTATTATAGCGGGTTATTATCCTGCCTCCAAGGCTTCGCAGCTAGATCCAGTTGAGGCATTGCGCTATGAATAATTTTAGTTGCAACCCGAAGATTTGGCACGCTCGGTGTACAGTTTTAAGTCTTTCTCGAGTTTTCCTTTTTTCAATAACTCTATAAGCTCTTTGTTTACATCGCAGTCAGACGGCTTCCAATGCAAATATGATTTTAAATCAGCAATTTGTGCTTGTGTATTTTTATTGGCCTTGTGTAGGTCGGCTCGCTTCAGAAAAAAGAACCACTCACCTGGGTTTTTTTCTAAGGCCATATCTAGAGCCTTAAGTGCAGAAACAGAATCATTTAAGGCCATATAATTTTGAAATTCATAAAAATAGATAGGAGCAAAATCAGGGTTTAATTCAATGGTTTTTTCTAGTATTTGATTAGATTCTATATACTTACCTACCGATTGGTAAAGCAGGGCCAATTGAAAAGTTCCGGTTGGGTTTTCTTCATCAAAGGAAATGTATTTTTTATACGCTTTTTCTGCTTCTTCAAAATTTTGATCTCCTTGATAAGACATAGCCAAGTGCAAGTAAGAAATCATGTCTTCCGAATTGTTTTTAAGTGCTGTGGAGTATTTTTCAATTGCTTTTTTATACTTTTTCTTTTTAAGGTATACAAATCCAAGTTCAGAAAGTACTTCTGTATGGTCGGGGTTACAAGTTAAAACAGCTTCATAATAAGCAATAGCGCTATCCAGTTGATCGGTGAGGGAGTAACAACGAGCCATATTTTCGAGTGCTTCACAGCGATATTCAGGTAGATCTTTTATTTCCCTTAGAATTATAATGGCAGTTGGAGCATCGTTGCTTAGATAAAGAGCATCTGCCAAAATAACTTTTAAGGCTGCATTTTCAGGTTCACGGGTATATGCTTTGTATAAGTATTGCAACCCTCTAAAGGCCTCACCCGTTTTGTAGTAAGCAATGCCTCTTCCTTTGTCCATTTCGTGCGATTCAAGGCCTTTTTTTTCTGCTTGGTTAAAAAAGTTAAGTGCTTCAAAATAGTCTCCTCTTTCATTCAGTTTTAATGCAATATCTAAATACTCTTTTGGAGCTACTTTCTTTTTGCCTAGTCTTAAAGCAGCCTGATAGTAAAAGCAGTTCTTTTTCAGTGCCCTTCTCCATTTTCTTCGCGTATACTTTTTCACCTCTTCATTGCCATAGGATAAACATTTGTTTACTAGATCTTTGGCAGGAGGCATAACTGTATCGAGCTTCGTTTGTACACAATTACACATATTCGATAATGCTTCTTTGCTTTGCCCATGGGTATAGCCAATTGTAATAAAAAAAGCTGATAGCGACAATAAAATATTTTTCATAGTTTGCGGTTTGGTGTTCCTTTATAAATAAGAAAAGCCGCCTATTGGCAGCTTTTCTATGTTTTTCATTTATTAATTATCGCATAATTAATTTTCCAGTTTTTCTGGAGCTTCCTACGTTCTGCTCTACTATATAGGTGCCAGCTCTTAAACCATTCAAATCAATTTTGATGTTGCGAGTATCTGGGTCTAGAGATTTGAAGTTTATTCTTTTCACGGCTCTACCAGTCATATCGCGCAATACGATTTCTACATCAGAGGTTTGTGTAAGGTCTATGTCAAGTTTGGTATAATCTGATGCTGGGTTTGGATAAATTTTCAAGCTTTGTTTGTCATTGGTCTCTTGATTTTTGATGTTATTGTCATCAAAATTACGAGTGCCAATTGTAGCCAAAGAGGTTGTTCTAAACATACCTCTACCGTGTGTGCCGGCGAATATTCTTCCATAGATTAATCTTCCATCCGTTTGGCTTACGGTGCCTACCATTTGCTCACGCATCATAAGTACTGGAGTATTACCCATGCCATTGCGTTCCATAGCCCATTGTACTTGAGCTGCGCCAATATTATTTGTAGAATAAGCGCCAAACTCAGTACCTACCAACACATTACCTTGTGAGGTAATCAATCCTGAATACACAGGGCCACGGGGCAAATCTCCTGTTTTGTTGATAAAGCTAGGTGTACCAGCTTGAGCTGAAGTAGTATAGGCAATATAATTTTGATTGCCATAGTTTCCATAAGTCACCAACATTTGATTGGGATTGGTTGGATTAATCGAAATAGAAGTAACAAATCTGCCTGTACCTATAGTCGTACTCAAGTTAGTAAACTGAGTAGTTCTTGTGGTCGATGCAAAATCGCTGCTTGCGCTATCGCGTGATAGGTGCAAGTCGCTTATGCGAAGCACAGTACCACCGCCTGAGCCTACTACTAAGAATGTACCATCAGGTGCTACATCCAAAGCTGATATACCTCCAAGTCCTTGTGTCAATCTCACCCACTCAATATCGGTATTTAAGTCTGCGAATACATTTCTTGTCATCCACAGACCTGAATTAAGACCTACAAAGAACATGGTTTGAATGGGGTCTTGTATCATTATACTATCCATGTAAGGTAGATTATGTGTAAGTACATGGGTAAAATTCTGATTCAATGTATTACTACGTACAATAACTGTATCTCCTTGATTGTAGAATACTCCGCAACTCAAAATAACCTCAGCCGACAATCCAGAATTGATTTCAATGTCATATTCACCTGTGGCGGCATCAAATGTACCGCTAACTAAATTAGGACCAGTTACCACGCCATTAACATCAGCCACCAAGGTATCAAAAGCGGCTATCATTTTAAATGTACCTGCTACAAATTTTGCACTGGGCGAAGGACGGTTCAAAAATCCTTTGAATTCTCTTCTATTTTGTCCGAAGCCTAAAGATTGGAATGTATCATCAGCTTTAAGCTGCACACTATCAGTGCTAAAAGGATCGTTTCTGTTTTCCCACAATTTAAATACGGTCACAAAAGGAGCAAAAGCTGGATTTAAGTTCTGAGATGTTTCATCGGGATCCATTATGGCAAAATCATAGAATTCGTCAAAACTTACTCCTGCAGTATTTGACCTACCTAAAATACCATATTGCATGGCTTTGAATTGCCAGTTTTTATCTATTTGTGAAATTTCAGCATATCCACCATCACCATCTCTTACACTGCCACGATAATTCATACCTACGGTTCTAAAGCCGGTTTTTTCAGTATTACCAGTGCGGGTCACGTACAAAGTACCATTATCTTGAGTACCGCCCATTACTTCGCCATCCCAAGAATAAGCTACCGAATAAAACTGGGTAGAAATAAAGTTTTTGTTAATCTGAGCCCATGTGATTCCGTTATTTTCCGATCTAAAAAGTCCACCATCATTTGTAGCATAAACAACACTTGGATTGATTCTATTAAAAAACACATTGTGTTGATCTACGTGTACATAAAACGGATTGCCAGGAAAATCACCTCCTGTGGTAATTTGTTGCCAACCTTGAGTGAGTTTCCACTCCCAAAGGTGCAAACCTCCACAAAAGATATGATCTTTATTTTGAGCTGATACATTGAAAGACATAGCAAATCTTCCTTGATCTACTGGGTTAAATGTAGCGCTGCGTTGACCAATTACCGACCAAGTTTCACCTTTATTGATAGATCTGTAAATTTTGCTAGTTTGCCTGTTAATGTCGCAAGTAAGTGCATAAATGTAGTTAGGATCTTGAGGAGAAACGGCCAATCTAATTCTTTGTCCGTTCTCTTGAGGTAAATCAGTAGGTCCAGCTTGATTTGATTGCTTCGTTATTTGTACAAAATTGTCTATTCCATTAGGAGAATACCATACTTGCATTCCAAGGCTAGTCCATATGCCACCCAAATTATCTTGTACTATATCTGTACATTGACTAGAAACTGTAATTGCTCCATTTCTAACAGGATTTTCCCAAGTAGTACCTCCATCTTCACTTACTCTATAACCTCTATTGGTAGAGGCAAATACCACGTTAGGATTGGTAAGTGATGTGGCCATAAAACCAACAGATGCCCAATCTGTACCGGTATTGTTAGGTGCGGGTACCGTAGAAGCCAATCTTGTAAAAGTTAAACCTCTGTCGGTAGATTTAAAAATTCCACCACCGATCATACCTCCTGTACCTGTACCAAAATTACCATAGTACATACCCTCTCCCGTACCGGCATAAATATCGCCATTAGAAGCTTGGGTAAAGCATGAAATGGCCATGTTTTCTTGTTCGATATTGACAGGCACCCAAGTAGCACCGCTATTGGTAGAGCGATATATACCGCTACTCACGCCACCTATCAACATTAAATTGGCATCGTCTTTATCTTGCAAGAAAGCTCTTGTTCTCCCTCCATAGTTATCTGGGCCCATTTCTTCCCACGACAAGCCCAAAGAGGAGCCTCTTGCAGCACTCATTTGTGCTTGTTGCATGGCTTGTAATTCATCAGCAGGATTTATCTCGCCTGTAATTTGGTTGGCTCGTATTTGATTCATCCATTCAAATGCACCAGAGGCATTTTGGGCGCTTTTCTGCTCGTTTCTAGGTTGATAAGTCATTTCTCCCTCATTTAAAGCATGGTCATTTTGCACATACCAAATGCCAAAACCGGCAAATAGTGCAATCGTCATCACGGGATAAAGTGTACGTATTTTCATATTATTGATGTGTAATTGATTTTTGTATATTTCAAAAGGCTAAAATTAAAGTAAAAACTATAACTGTAAAAACGCTTTTATTAAAAAAGATGTTTTTCTGCATGATAAGAGCTTCTGACCAATGGACCACTCTCGATATATTTGAAGCCCATGTCTAGTCCTACGCGCTTGTATTCATCGAATTGATCGGGTGTAATAAACTCATATACAGGGAGATGCTTAGGTGTAGGTTGCAAATACTGGCCTAGGGTTAATATATCAACATCGGCTTTGCGGAGGTCATTCATGGTTTCATAAACTTCCTCTACTCGCTCACCTAAACCCAACATAATTCCGCTTTTTGTTTTTTTTTGACCCTTTCTTTTACTGTAAGCAAGTACCTCCAAGCTGCGTTCGTAGCGCGCTTGTATGCGTACCGAGCGTGTTAGGCGCTTTACTGTTTCCATATTATGACTGATAATTTCTGGTGAAGCTTCTATCAATCGGTCTATATTTTTGGTTTCACCTCTGAAGTCGGGTATCAATGTTTCCATCGTAGTGCCAGGACTTATTCTCCTCACGGCTTTTATGGTTTCTGCCCATATTATGGAGCCTCCATCTGCTAGGTCATCCCTATCTACTGAGGTAATTACAGCGTGCTTTATTTGCATGAGTTTAATAGATCGGGCTACTTTTTCAGGCTCATCCCAATCTACAGTTTCAGGCCTACCTGTGGCCACAGCACAAAAACCACAAGAGCGTGTGCATACATTGCCCAATATCATAAAGGTAGCTGTGCCCGCGCCCCAGCACTCGCCCATGTTTGGACAATTGCCACTTTCGCATATGGTATGTAATTTATAATTATCTACAAGTTTTCTTACTTTGCGATAGTTGTCGCCTGTAGGTAATTTTACTCTAAGCCATTTAGGTTTAGATATTTTTGACTGCCCAGCTATAGGGGCATCTTTCAATTCAATCAAATCTTGCATTATTTTAAAAATCTCCTTCTAGTAATTAATTCCATTTGTTTCCGAAGAACACATTAAGATAAACCTGAAAAAACAGCTGAGGGTTCGCTACATCGTGCATGATGGGCATTTGCTTTCTGAATACATCTGCCATAGCTCCCAATTCTATGGCATTTATTCGGCTGTCATCTTGATGATAATCAAAGGTTAAGCCTAGTCGAGCATACAGCCCAGGTTCTAATTTTGTTTCGCTTATTCCTTGCATAAAACCCGCTTGACCTTGTATTAGTCCTGCATTTTGAGATGCACTATTGGGATCAAATCGCTCCACGAAGGTGCTAATTACTCGGCTATCATCCATGCGTGAATATTCTAAATACACTGGTTTTAAAAAGCCTAAAGACAAACCGCCACCATAAACCCAACCTATGGATACCGAACCTTGGTCTGTTTTGTCAAAAAAAGTTTTTTCTTGCACATAACCCGCCCGCATGGTATAAAAAGTATTGAGCCTATTAAATACAAAACCCCTTGAATTGGTTAAAAATCCTCCGTATGAACGCACTTCCTTTTCATGACGAAGATTAGCAAACTCCAATTCAATACCTCGCTTTGTATACCCTGAGGTGTGATAATTTCTTCTAAAACTTACACCATAGCCACGGGTATGAAGGTGAATACCGTACATGATATCGTGGTCATATACCTGGCGCTTGTAGTCAGCGTCGGTAGTCAGTTGCCCCATTAAAATTTGGGGAACTGAAGCTAAAAAAACGCAGATAACTACAATTTTCTTCAATGTTTAAGCTTTGTTTTGTGAATTAGTGGTGGTTTCAACTTGACCATAGGCTGGGCACTTTTCTTTTGAACGGCATGATTGTAAGGCTGTTAACACCAAAAATAAGGCGAAAATTCTAAGAACTTTTTTCATTGTACTTTTAATTTTAATGAAATTTATATTATAACAAAAGTAGAAAATTAACTTACTTAGCAACCTCTTATTGTTAAAAAAAATTATGACCACTCAAATACAAACGAAACTAAGTGCCGAATGGTTTTCAATACTAGGCAACGAATTTGAAAAAACTTACTTCAAAAACTTAATGCAAAAGGTAGCTCAAGCTCGAAATACAAATATCGTTTTCCCTGCCGATGATCAAGTATTTCAAGCTTTTAATTGGGTTTTGCCTGATCAAGTGAAGGTGGTTATTTTGGGGCAAGACCCTTATCATGGTGTGGGGCAAGCTATGGGATTGAGCTTTTCTGTGCCTTGTGATTTTCCCTTGCCCCCTTCGTTGCGAAATATGTTTCAAGAGCTGGAAGCTGATTTAGGCATCAAGAATCTTTCAGGCGATTTGACTCCATGGGCACGCCAAGGTGTTTTGTTGTTGAATACGGTTCTTACTGTTAATCAAGGAGCAGCGGCTTCACATCAAGGTTGGGGTTGGGAAATTTTTACCCATAAAGTTATTGAAATTGTTGCTCGCGATAATCCTGATGCCGTATTTATTTTGCTCGGAAAGCCAGCGCAAGCAAAGGAAAAAATAATCTTAAAATATGGTTGCAGTATTCTTGCAGCGGCTCACCCTTCACCACTTTCGGCTTATCGGGGTTTTTTGGGCAGTAAAATATTTTCACAAACAAATCATTTACTTAAACAAAAGGGTTTAGCAGCTATGAATTGGAAAACTTGAAAAAAACACTTCTTTTTGTGGGGATATTGAGTTGCTTGTTGGTCAATGGGCAGCAGCATTGGGCATTTTTCAATCAAAAGCCTAGTGATTTTAATTTGAATGAGTCTCGTTTAGAATTATTAGATAGTTTGGCTCTTTATCATAAAAAAAGTGATTTTTACAAAAAGGCCATACAAAATAACACCCCATTTTTTAAGTGGGAGCAATTTCGTATTCATGATAGTTTGGTCATTGTGTTCCCTTCAGAGCTGATGAAAATGCCTGCGCTGGAGTTGCAGCCTGATTCTGCTTATCAATTTTGGCAGATGTATGCTCGATTGGGCAACCCAATAGCCACGGATTACACACTAAAAACCCAAAAAATGCTGGAATATTTAGAGAACAACGGGTATCCATTTGCCAGCATACAGCTCGATCATTTGAACTGGAAACGAGATACTTTGCAAGCTGTAGTCACACTAAGTGCTGGCCCTTTTGTAAGTATTGATAGTATTGTAATCAAGGGTGAATCTAAGTTGTTGAACGGAGCCATGGTGCACCAACTTGGTTTAAAAAAAGGCGTACCTTATGGCGAAAGTTTGATTAAAAAATTACAAAGCGACATCAATGCACTGCCGTATGTGAATTCGGTACGCGCACCTGCCATGCTTTTTAGCAAAGAAAAAAATATTTTGTACCTCTATCTAGAGCCACAAAAAGCCAGTGCTTTTAATGCTTTGGTGGGTGTAAATACCAGCAATACAGGGCAAGTACAACTTACAGGTGAGGCAGAAATGAATCTACTCAACGCTTTTAAAAAAGCTGAAAGAATCTATGTACAATGGCGCGGACCAGCTCCGGGTCAGCAAAACCTAGAGGCACGATTCAGTTATCCTTTTTTATTCGGTAGTCCTTTAGGCTTGCAATTGGGCTTGAGTATGTTTTTGCAAGATTCTAGCTTTTTTAACATCAACAATACGGTAGGCTTGAGGTATCAATTGGGGCTTAATAGTTCTATCGGTGCCGCTTGGCAAGGGCAAAGTTCGGGGTTGTTGGATGCCGCCACAGCTACACAGCAAGGATTTTCAAATGTTTCAGCAAATTATTTAAAACTTGATTATCAATGGGCTAGGGTAAATGACTTCTTTGTGCCTAGCAAAGGTGTTGTTTGGGAGGCCTCGGTGGCCAATGGCCGCAATACAACGGGTGACAATACTTTCAACCGCATCAAAACACAGGCTTCGGTTGAGATTTTTAGACCTATATACAAACAACAAAAATTTTATTACAAAGCACAATTTTTCTATTTAGCGGGCAATCAATTAGCAATAAATGAAGCAGAGCGCACAGGTGGATTTAAAAGCATCAGGGGTTTTAATGAACTTTCATTTTTTAGCAATGCACACTTAATCAATAATATTGAGTATAGGTTTTTTTTAGAGCAATACTCGTTTATCAATCTTTTTTACGACATTGGATGGCTACAAATAGCACAAAACGAAGGCGTTACAACCCCTTTGATGAGTCTTGGGGCGGGCTTCAACTTAAACACGCCACAGGGTTTATTTACAGTGCTTTACGCCATTGGCAATAGCAACTATGAAGGATTTATGTTCAACAACTCAAGGGTGCATATAGGATTTACCAATCGATTTTAGATTTTTTTTTAAAAATCAGGTAAGACTGCCTCCTAGGTTTAAAAAACCGAAAATGCATATAAAACCTATCGAAAAACCCAGTACCAACTCCAAGGGTGTATGGGCATTAAGCTTGAGTCGTGCCCAAGCAGTAATACCTGCTAGTATAGCAAAAAACAATACCATAATTGAGGCAAGTAATCCAAAATGACTTAAATAGGCCATGGTAGCAAGCAAACCACCTACACCGGCCAAATGTGCGCTAATTTTGAGCCATTTAAGCGCCAGCATCAACAAAAAAATTATCAAAGCAGAACCTAAAAAAAAGAGATATACTTCTTGCGGTAGAGGTAGTTTTTGCAGTGCTTTGGCTGTAAAATAATAACTTAATGAGCTCATAGTAAAGGGAATATGACGGTCCTTAGCCTCATGCATATACAAACTTTTTACGGCACCCATTCGCATAAAAAATACCACCAAGGCCAAGGGTAATAAAAAGGTGCCAATAGCCACAACCATAAAGGTTAAAGTGGTAAGTCTGGGCTCTAAGGTGTAAGAATTGAGTTGTACAAACGCAGTAATAACCACAAAAGGAATCACCACGGGATGTGTGATGATTGAAAGAGCTTCTGCTGTGGTGGTCGAAAGGCTTTTTTGCATGCTGGGTTAAATTTCTTTGCGCAGGCGCGCTACGGGTATACCCAATTGTTCGCGGTATTTGGCTATGGTTCTCCGGGCTATAGGGTAGCCTTTTTCCATGAGGACTTCTACAAGTTTATCGTCGGGTAGGGGTTTCCGCTTGTCTTCTTCGGCTATACAATCTTGTAATATTTTTTTTATTTCTTTGGTAGATATTTCTTCCCCTTCGGCATTTGTCATCGATTCGCTAAAGAACTCTTTAATCAAAAAAGTTCCATAGGGTGTTTGTACATATTTGTTGCTTGCCACGCGTGATACGGTGGATATATCCATCAGTATTTCATCTGCTATGTCCTTTAAAATCATGGGTCTTAGCTTGGTTTCATCACCCGTAAGGAAATATTCTTTTTGATAATTCATGATGGTAGACATAGTGATGAGTAGGGTTTGTTGTCGTTGCTTTATAGCGTCAATAAACCACTTGGCCGAATCGAGTTTTGATTTCACAAAGCTTACGGCATCGCGTTGCTCCTTGCTTGCTTTTGAATTTTCTTTGTAAGCTTGTAGCATTTCTTTGTATTCGCGGCTCACGTTTAGCTCTGGTGCATTGCGTGCGTTGAGGCTCAACTCCAATTCGCCTTCATTGATAGTGATGATATAATCCGGAGTAATTACTTGGTTGCCTCCCGATCCACTACCTACGCTATTGCCTGGTTTTGGGTTGAGTTTGCCAATAATGCTGATGATGTCTTTCAAATCTTCCTCTTCTATATCGAGTCTATCGCATAGTTTGTCGAAATGTCGTTTTGAGAATTCATCAAAATAATTTTTAATGATTTTGTGGGCCAACACAACTTCTTTTACTTTGGGTAGGCGCTCAAGCTGTAGCTTCAAGCATTCTTGTAGTGTGCGCGCTCCTACACCGGGTGGGTCTAGCTGTTGTATTTTGGTCAATACCCATTCTACTTCTTCAGCCTCTGTCATGATGTTTCTGGTAAAAGCCAAATCATCAGCAATAGATTGTAAATCGCGTCGTAGGTAGCCATCATCATCCAAGCTGCCTGCTACATATTCGGCTATGAGCTTTTGTTTTTGATTGAGGTTGAGCATACCTATTTGATCTGAAAGCATATCAAAAAACGACTCTTGATGTACCATAGGCGATTCATAATACTCATCATCAGCGCTGTGGTTGTTTGCATTCAGGCGGTAATCTGGTATGTCGTCATCGCTCAGGTACTCATCAATATTGATGTCGTCGGTACTTATTTGTTCATTGTCGTAGTCGTCTACAGAATCTTCGTAGTTGGCTTCGTCCTCATAAGTTTCTTCTTTTTCGTTTTCAAGTGCGGGGTTTTCTTCCAATTCTTCTTTGATGCGCTGCTCAAGTTGTTGAATAGGCAGCTGTATCAGCTTCATCAATTGGATTTGCTGAGGCGATAGTTTTTGTAATAGCTTCTGGTTTAATCCTTGTTTTAACAATGGAACTATAGGGTTTGATTGCGCCACGAAAATAAGGGAAATTTTGAATCAATGGCTTAATTTTTGATAAAAAACGAAATTTTTTTGTAGTAGTACCCAAATTCTTAGGGCAAATTATGAGAACAATCAGAAAACAATTTGATATTAATGTCTTTATTTAAAATAAGTACAGATTACTTTTGCCCTGATGAACACAGATTTATACACTCGAATAGAGACCGCATTAGCGGAAATAAGGCCCTTTTTACAATCGGATGGAGGCAATATTTCGTTGGTAGAAGTAACTCCGGAAAATATCGTAAAAGTTAAATTACACGGAGCTTGCATCTCGTGTAGAGTAAACCAAATGACCCTTAAGTCGGGAGTAGAAATGACCATCAGAAAACATGTGCCTGAGATATCGCACGTGGAGCAAGTTTAGTATCCTTTTATTTCAAAAAACAACCATGCACGCCTCTACTGAAAAATTAAGTAAAGCCACCATACTTATGGCTGGCGACTCTGGTGATGGTATTCAATTGGCCGGCAATCAGTTTTCATTTACCACAGCTTTATTGGGCAATGATTTGAGTACATTTCCTGATTTTCCGGCTGAAATACGAGCACCTCAAGGCACGGTAGCTGGAGTTTCGGGGTTTAAAATAAACTTTGGAAGTACCGAAATTTACACCCCAGGCGGCCAAGCCGATACCTTGGTGGTAATGAATGCTGCTGCCCTTAAAAAATTCCTACCCAATCTTAAATCTTCCGGACTTATCGTAGCCAATACTTCTGGATTTGATAGGCGAAATAAGGAATTAGCTCATATTGATGTAGAAAGCGATCCTTTGGCTCAGGCCGAAGAGCAAGGTTATAAAATTATCCGGATAGAGCTCAATCCATTGATTAAGAAGGCTGTAGAAGGCCTTGGCTTAAGCACCAAAGATGCCGACCGCACCAAAAATATGTTCATGCTTGGTTTTGTGTATTGGCTCTACAATAGACCTTTGAATTTTACTGAAAAATTTGTTCACGAAAAATTTAGTAAAATCCCCACCTTAGCGGAGGCCAATCTCAAAGTTTTGCAGGCCGGATATTTTTATGGTGAAACGGTTGAAGAGTCGGCTATTAGATACCAAGTAGACAAAGCATCGCTTGCGCCTGGTGAGTACCGCAGCGTAATGGGCAATGAAGCCTTAGCCATAGGACTGATTGCTGCCTCCGAAAAATCGCAATGTGAATTATTCTACGGGAGCTATCCTATTACTCCTGCCTCTGAAATATTGCACGAACTGGCCAAACACAAAAATTTTGGCGTGATTACCTTTCAAGCAGAAGATGAAATTGCAGCCATTACAGCGGCTATAGGTGCTTCTTATGGCGGAAAACTAGGCGTTACGGGCACCTCAGGGCCGGGTATGGCACTCAAAACAGAAGCTTTGGGCCTTGCCGTTATGCTAGAGCAACCCCTTGTAATAGTCAATGTACAACGAGGTGGCCCCTCTACGGGCTTACCTACCAAAACAGAACAGGCCGATCTTTTTCAGGCTTTGTACGGCCGCAATGGTGAAGCTCCCATTCCAGTATTTGCAGCAGCCACTCCTTCCGATTGCTTTCACATGGCTTTTGAAGCTTGTAGAATAGCACTTACCCACAGTACTCCAGTCATCTTACTTACCGATGGTTTTATAGCCAATGG
>CAYZUZ010000002.1:0-16687 GCA_964481795.1 uncultured Cryomorphaceae bacterium | reverse complement strand
TACTCAAGCTGATGCCATTGGAAGGGGGTACTACCCTACAGATACCGCCTACGCAGAAGATGCCTCGCATTTGGCGTCCGTAATTGATTTGAAAGCGGGTGGTGTTTACCAAGTATCCGAAGGAACCTAGCACGTAATGCAGTCTGTCGCTCTCGTTGGGGTTGCCAAAGTTCCAGGCATCCTGTACCGCAAAAAACCAATTGGGCGATATAGAATATTCCATCAGTATCAAGGCCCAATCACCGCGGTCTTGTCGGGTAAACATCCCTTGGAGCTCCGTGCGCAGGGTATGTCCTTTTTTAATTTTGTAGGATACATCTAATACAAAAGCGTTTACATATACCAATTGCTGAGGCTTTTCTCTGAATAAAATCTCTTCGTCGCGGATGCCTTTTTCCAGCACCTCTTGGTTGTATTCAAAATTGTAATATGTAAACTGCAACTTGGTTTTCTTGCTCAGTGTTTTTCTGATTTCTAGGTTAAAATCAGAGAAATATTTAATAGGCCCTACTCTAAATGGATTGGAATTGTAACCCTTGGTTCCGCTGCGTACACTATCAAGTACCTGTGTAGGGTCTTGTGCTGAAAATACAGGCCTCTTTTCTATAAATTGTCGGTCGATGCTGTGGGCATCGGAGTAGTTTACAGCTACCGTAGTGCCATATTTGCCCCCTAAGATACTTCCTCTTTGAAACGTGTACGAAAGCTCCAACTGTGCGCCCATTTCGCCTGTAGGCTGCACCGCATAGGGGTATAAGGCCGGTAGGGCATAGGTATGCAATTTGGTGGTGGGTGGCAAAAAGTTGATTTGCGCATCGATCAACGAGGCGGCTCTGTTGGATCGAAAACTCATATCGTCTAAGCGTTTTACCGATACCAAAATGCCGAGTCCTTTTTGTGAATAGGTCAAGGTGCTCAAGAAGCCCGTACCATTGCGAAATACATATCCATTATCGGCTGAGGGGTCATTGATTTTGCCCACATATTCGGTGGTCCAGTTGAAACCACCTCTTTGTATTTGCAAACGCAAGGCGTGCGCACCTACGTTTTGTGGCAGGTTCAGAAAAGGGTCGTTGGCGGTTTCAAACTTGCTTACAAAGCTCGTTCCTATGGTAAAAAACCATTTGGATGATTGTAGTTTTTCGATAGATTCGTTGAGGTTCCACTCGGCATCTACACCGCGCACTATGCCATTGGTTTTGCCAAAATACAAGCGCTGACGACCCACAAAAGCCTTGAGATACAAGCCTTTAATAGGTTGATAGCGCAGGCGTACTCCGTCCATAGCATTGTCGAGGCCCAATCCTCGTTCTTCAAAAGATCTGAAAATCATACCGGAGCCAAATTGCTCGTAGTAATTGCCCACGGTAATATCGAGCCCATCTTTTTCGTAGCGCAAAAACCGGAAGGGTATGCCTTCACCTCGAAAACCCTCGGGTAGTCCTAGGAGGTTGTTTTGATAGTTTTCGTAGCGCAATCCTGCTGAAAAATTTCCTTTGGTATAGATAAAATTGGCAAAACCTGCGGCCAGTAATTTTTCGGCAGGATAAAATTCGCCTGTACTGTCAATGGCTAAATCACGGAAATAATATTGGGCATCTGTTTGGAAATTTCCGTGCAATTCTCCCCAGCTATTGGGGTCGTTTTGCTGTGCATTTGAGGTGTGCCACATGCCTAAAAATGTGGAAAGGGCTAGGGCTATTTTAATCTTTTGCAACATGTTTAGGGTTTGGTTGATTGCGGAGCGTGCTTCTATTTTTTAGTCGGCATACTGCTGTATCATTTCTAGCAAATGGTCTTCGTCGCCAGGCACATAGCCTGTGTGTTGCCATACAATTTCACCTTTTTTATTGAGCAAAAAAGTATGGGGAATATTATTTACGTTGAGGGCGCGTTTGAAATCGCTGTTTTCATCGATATAGATTTCGTACTCCCAATTTTGTCCGTTTGCAAAGGGTTTTACGCGGGCGGCATTGCGTGCATCATCAATAGATATAGCAATGATTTTAACGCCTGTTTCCTCTTGCCAATCGGCATACACATCTTTGATGGCATTGAGCTCTGTAACACAAGGTTTGCACCAAGTGGCCCAAAAGCTCAATACAATAGGGCCTTCCAAGTTGCTGAGAAAGGTTTCTGTGTTTACCGACATGCCCTGCAAATCTTTGATTTGAACATTGGGTATGGTTTTAAAAGTGCCCTCTTGTGCCACGGCAATAGTGCTGAGGAGGAAGGAAGCGGCTAGGGTAAAAAATAATTTTTTCATTTCGAAACAAGTTTAAATTAAAAAAGTTAGGGCATTTCACTTTGAGATGCCCTAACCTTTTTTACAATAATAAAACCAAAGTTTTAAAATTAGTGTGCTACGTTGAATTTAAGAGTGCGGCTTGAGCCATTGGCTGTTACATTGATGATGTATAAGCCTGCTTTTAAGTCACTTGTGTTGATGCTGATCGTATTGTTGCCTTCAGTAATATCGGCACCGCTGTTGTACACTACTTGGCCCAAAGCATTCATGATTTCGATTTGAGCTTTGCCATTTTTGTTGGCGTCAATTTCTACATTCAATACATCTTTAGCAGGGTTAGGATACATTTTAACAGCAGTGCTGTTTACATTCAACTCTTCTAAACCAATAGTATTGGTATAAGAATAAGCACCTTGCATAATTTCTTTGGTAGCAGTATTTTGTACAAATACGATGATTTCTACATCATTATTCCACAAGTTAAATGAACCTGCAGTTACATTACCTACATCAAAAGTAAACTCTTCAGCAAAGCTAAATTCGCCATTAGCCGCTACAGCAGGAATAGCAGTACCATTAGCATCAGGCAACATTCTGCGCATAGTGTGCTTGTAATCAGTATCGCCATTTTGAGCACCTGGGAAAACGTAGTTTTTGTTAAGTACTGCAATGTGTAGTGTATAAGTGCCAGCCGCTAAGCTTGAGTTGGCAGTCAATTTACCACTTACATCTATTTTAAGTTTGGTAGCATCTACTTGAGTAAGAGTGTTGGTAGCAATATCAATATCCATTAAGGCAGGTACAGCAATTACATCAGCAGTAAGGTTGTCGATAACCACTCCAGCATCCGATAAAGTTTGTATACCATAATCAGCCCATACTACAGGAGTACCCGCTACTACTAAAGTAGGTGCGGCATTGATAGCGTAGTACTGTCTTCTTACTGAGTTTCCGTGGTCGTTTACACTGGGGTCGCCAGCAGAAGGGATAGTTACTTGGTAGTTGATGATACCTTTATCAGAATTGAAAGTGTTCCACTGCTCAGATGAGAATTTTGCTTTGTACAATTGATTGTTCCAAGAAGCACATGGAGGGCAAGTAGAGCTTGTAAACTTCTCACTTACAGAATATCTTGGGCTTCCTGAAATTACATCTACCACTACAGTAGCTGTATCGTTGGCATTGTTTGCATCGGTACTACCGTTAAGGCCACTTGCCCATACTTTAATCGTGTAGCTGCCCAATCCGGCAGGCGTCCACTGTGTATTGAAAGTATAATTGAAAGTCTCAGTATGCTGAATATTAACACCTGTAAAGTTTTGAGAAACAGGAGCACCACCATTTACTGAGTAATTGATGGTCAATGAATTTAAGGGAATACCCAAATTTTGAATGCTTCCTTTGATTTCTCTTGAAGGTGAAGTACCTATAGTAGTTGGGATATCAATATTTAAGGCAGTTACATCCAAAGTAGTGATAGGCAATACCGTGATTTCATCTACATAAAGGATAAACTTGTCGTTTGAATTGTTTCTAAAGGCAATTCTAACATTTTGATTGGCGTAAGCCGAAAGACTTACTGCACGGCTTACCATGGGTGCGCCTTCGCCTGGAGTAGAGAACAATACAGTGCTAAAATCAGCGGCTGTAGTACCTCCGGTGGATAGTCTTACTTCATATCCATCAGCAAAAGATTGATCTACGGCACCTGCTTTCCAAGTAAGGAAGGCGCCTGTAGGCACTTGAATCGATGGGGTAATAAGCCATCTGTCGGCAGTGCCAGCCGGTGTAAACCAACTTGTACTGCGTGCCAAGCCACCAATGTTGGGCGCATTGAAGTGCGTCCAAGCGTTTGTAGCAAACGCTACTTGCGTTGCGGGCGTGTTGGCATCGTTGATTAATACGAAGGTAGCAGGAATTTCGGTAGCGAAATTCTCTTGAAAGGTAGGCTGTGCTATGGCTATTTGGCAGGCCATAATAGCAGCACCTCCTAAAAGTAATTTTTGTAACATAAATAATGATTATTGATTTTTCTAGGCGCTAATGTAAGCACAATGTGATTGAATTGTTAATATAACAAAAAAAAATTGAATAAAATAACAAAAAGCGCTACTTTTACGACTTTCAAAAACACAATATATAAAAACAGTATGATGAAATATTTACTCTTTGCCATATCTTCAAGTTTGATGATTTTTGGGGCGCAAGCACAAAGCTTGGAGGTCACCTTCAACGATTCGGTGGCCTATGGTCATCCTACCAATACCAATGATATTGAAGCCAAAGCTTATGTGAGAAACAACAGTGCTACGGATATGAATGTAAAGGTAAAAAGATACTTTGACCGCAGCAATGATTTGGTAGATAGCAACGCCATTTGTTGGGGATTTTGCTTTGATGCCGATGTAGATGTTTCACCTTTGAGCATAGAAATCAAGGCCGGCCAAACAGATAATTTCAATTTTTCGGGTCATGTATATCCTGACATGGATGGTGTGCTTCGCAATGGAGAGGTTAAATATACCTTTTTTGATTCCGAGGATGAAAACGATTCGGTATCTATGATCATTCGTTACGAGACTATAGCAACTTTTTCGAGCAATATACAAGTAGCTCAAGTGAAAACAGCGGGTGCATATCCCAATCCTGCCAATGAATTTTTTACCTTAAATTTTGAAAGAACGCTCGATCGCAATGCGCATTTGATCATTACCGACATGCTTGGCAATGTAGTAAAAAGAGTTCATCTCAATGCCGGCAACCGTCAGTATCGCATCAATACCAATGAAATGCGCTCAGGTATGTACTTGTATTCATTAGATATCGATGGTCAAAAACAATTCACGAAAAGAATATCTATCGTAAAAAGATAATTTTTTTACGTTCAAATAAAAAGAGGGGTTCAGAAATTACTTTTTGAGCCCCTCTTTCTTTTTGTATAAAAGTTTATTTTGGCTAGACTTAGACGTTTATTTTTGCCCACCTTATCAATGCACAATACATGATTTATTTTATAGAAGGCAATGTAGAAGTACTCACACCTACCTACACAGTGCTCAATGCCGGTGGAGTTGGATATCAGCTACATATCAGTATTCATACCTATGAAAAATTGAGCGTAGGCCAAAAGTCGCGGCTCTTTACCCATCCGGTCATTAAAGAAGATTCACATCAATTATTCGGTTTTACCGATGTAGTAGAGCGTTCGCTATTTCAGTTATTGATCAGCGTATCTGGCGTAGGAGCCTCCACCGCTCGGTTGATACAATCTCATTTAAAAACCGATGACCTGCGCACAGCAATAGCTACAGGCGATGCCCTTAGGCTGAAATCGGTAAAAGGTGTAGGAGCCAAAACGGCAGAAAGAATCATTATTGACCTACGAGATAAGGTGTTGGATTTATCCACAGAAAATTTAACATTAAACACAGCCACATTAGAAAATAAACTTGCACAAGATGCGTTAGCAGCACTTGAGGTGCTGGGATACAACCGCTTCCAAACACAAAAAATAATTGATAAGATTGTAAAAGAAGAGGCCGGCATCACATTAGAAGGAATTATTAAAAAAGCGCTCAAGAATTTTTAGCGAATTTTGGATTGGAGATTAATTAGCAAAAGAACAATTATTGGCTTGGTCCTCATTGTGGTAGGTGTTTGGCTTCAAGGAGCTGGATATCCCCATTCAGATTATCATGCACCTAAAGTAGAAGATTTTCTTCTATTTCCGCCCGACTCTACCGAGGGCGACTCATTGCGCTATCCGGAAGATTACAAATCGGGCATGTATCTCAAAAATCCCAAAAATTTTACTACTACGGTAGATTACGATCCCGTTTCGAATATGTATATCGTCACCCGTAAAATTGGTGATACACCCGTAGGACTGCCCCTGTATTTGACCCCTGAAGAGTTTAGGAAATACATCTACAGCAATCAAGACAAAGAATATTGGGACAATAAATCGGGCAGTGGCGAAGCAGCCGGAAAAGCCACTGACCCCAATGCCCGAGAAGAAGCTACAGCCGTTGTGCCACAATTTATAGTAGGAGGCGACGCTTTTAAAAACATCTTTGGTTCCAATTTGATTGAGATAAGACCCCAAGGTTCGGCCACACTCACTTTAGGTGGGCGCTTCCAAACCATCGACAATCCTATCATTCCGGAAAGAAATAGGAGCACCTTCAACTTGGTATTCAACCAACGAATACAAATGAACGTAACGGGTAAAATAGGTACCCGACTCAATATGGGCATCAACTACGATACCGATGCCACCTTTCAGTTTGAGAATACCATGAAAACGGAGTACACGGGTGAAGAAGACGACATCATTCAAAAGCTGGAATTTGGTAACATCAACATGCCACTCAATAGCTCTTTGATTACCGGAGCTCAAAGTTTGCGCGGGGTCAAAGGACAATTTCAGTTTGGAAAAACTACCGTAACCACAGTGCTCAGCGAGCAAATGAGTCAGACCAGCTCCATCAATGTACAAGGAGGCGGTACCACCCAAGAGTTTATGATACAGGCCGATCAATACGAAGCCAACAGACATTACTTTTTGTCGCACTACTTCCGCGATAATTACGAGCGCTTTTTATCCAATATGCCCATCATTACATCGCCCGTGCAAATAACCCGCATAGAAGTATGGGTTACCAACCGCAGAGCCGAAACCCAAAATGTGCGCAATATTGTGGCCTTTATGGACTTAGGTGAGCGCGATGAGGCCAATGCTGCCTACAGAGCACGCGACAACAACCGACCTGGGCCTTCCATTTTTACCCGAATCAACGACCGCAGAGACCCCCAATTGCCTCACAACCAAATGAACTCGCTCAATCCGGTGCAATCAGAACTTGACTATCCCGGTTTGCGCAGCAATTCACAAGCATCTACGGTACTAGGCAACAGCGGTTTTATACAAGGGGTAGAATTTGAAGATTTGACCAATGCCCGATTGCTGAACCCCAATGAATTTACCTTCCATCCGCAATTGGGTTATGTTTCGCTCAATCAATCGCTCAATCAAGATGAGGTTTTGGGTGTGGCATTCCAATACACGGCCAATGGAAAAACCTATCAAGTAGGTGAATTCTCAAACGATGGTGCTGCACCACCCAAGAGCTTGGTAGTAAAAATGCTCAAGGCTACCCTACTCGATGTACGCGTACCCATGTGGGATTTGATGATGAAAAACGTGTATTCACTCAATGCTTTTCAGGTAAATCAAGAAGATTTTAGATTGGAAGTAATCTATTGGAACGATGAAACAGGGGTTCCCATTCCTTTTTTGCCTGAAGGAAACTTAAGCGGTGATTTGCTGCTTAGGGTAATGAACCTAGATAGGGTAAACAACAATGGCGACCCGCTGCCCGATGGCTTTTTCGACTTTGTATCGGGAGTTACCATACTGCCGCAAAATGGTAGAATCATCATTCCTTTGGTGGAGCCTTTTGGTAGCCACTTGAACCGCAAATTGGATACAGAAGAAGCCAGGCGTAGGTATGTGTTTCAAGAATTGTATGACAGCACACGTTTCCGAGCACAAGAGCAAACCGGCTTGAATAAATTTTTTCTGCGAGGCCGCTACAAATCGGCATCGGGCTCCGAAATCATGCTCAATGCCATCAATGTACCCAAGGGCTCTGTATCTGTAACTGCCGGTGGATCAAGACTTACCGAGGGCGTGCACTATACCGTAGATTATACCTTGGGCAGGGTGCGCATCATCGACGATGGTATTTTGAACTCAGGAATGCCCATCAAAGTAGATTTTGAAAACAATGCCATGTTTGGCGCCAATGTGCGGAATTTTGTGGGTCTCAATGTTGACCATCGATTCAACGAAAATTTCAATCTGGGGGGTACCTTGCTCCATTTGCGCGAGCGTCCTTTTACCCAAAAAGTCAACATCGGATCGGAGCCCATTGCCAATACCATGGTAGGCCTCAATACACAATATTCAAAAGAAGCCCCCTTTTTAACCCGATTGGTAGATAATATTCCATTCATATCCACCAAGGCAAAATCAACCATCAACGCCCAAGCCGAGGTAGCAAGATTATTTCCGGGTACGCCCAATGCCATCAAGCTACAAGGCGAGGAGGTTACCTACATCGATGATTTTGAAAGCGCACAAACCATCATCGACATACGCAATGCCAACCAATGGCAAATGGCCAGCGTGCCTGATGGGCAGCCTGATTTGTTTCCGGAAGCTTCGCGCAACAACGACATCAGCTATGGTTACAACCGCGCACGCTTGGCATGGTACATCCTCGATCCCTTGTTTTTTATGAGCAATTCGCAAACGCCACCCAATGTGCGTGCCGATAAAGATATGCAGAGCAACCACTACATGCGCGAGATTTTGGTGCGCGAGGTTTTCCCCAATCTGCAACTAGACCCTGCCATGCCGCGCAACATCCCTATGCTCGACTTGGCTTATTTTCCTAATGAACGCGGGCCTTACAACTACGATGTAGAAGGCGAGCCTGGTATTTCCGCAGGTATGAACCAAGAGGGTGAGCTCAACAATCCGCGCAGCAGATGGGGGGGTATTATGCGCAGTTTGCAAACCAATAACTTTGAAGAACAAAACATTGAGTTCATCCAATTTTGGATGCTTGATCCTTTCTTGGAAGACCCGGATTTGACCGGTGGCGACTTGTACATCAACTTGGGAAATATTTCAGAGGATATATTGAAAGATGGAAGACAAAGTTTTGAAAATGGCATACCTCCCAATGGAGATTTTAGTAAAGTAGACTCTACCGTATGGGGCTATGTGCCTAAAATACAGCCACAAGTAGCGGCCTTTGACAACGAACCGGGCGCACGCGAAGCACAAGATGTGGGTTTGGATGGGCTTAATGATGAACAAGAGAGAAATTGGCAACCTGGAGGCAACAACCTGAGCTACTTGCAACGCATAGCCCAAAATTTGGGAGAAGGCAGCCCCGCTTATCAGCAAGCCTTTCAAGATCCTAGTGGTGATAACTTTGAGTATTACCGCAGTGAAAGACTCGATAATGTGGAGGCCGACATCATAAACCGATACAAGCGATGGAACAATCCCCAAGGAAATTCCAATCCCAACATCGTGGATGGTTTCCCCTCATCATCTACCAACCGCCCTGATCTGGAAGACATCAATCAAGACCAAACCTTATCGCGAAGCGAAGCCTATTTTCAATACAAAGTGAGTATTCGCAAGGCTGATTTACAAACCGTAGGCCGCAACTACATCACCGACCGCGATACCGTGCGTACAGAAATATTGCCCAATGGTGAATCCAAAGATGCGGTGTGGTACCAATTCAAAGTGCCCATTTTTGAGCCAGATAAAAAAGTAGGACCCATCAACGATTTTAGGTCCATCCGATTCATTCGTTTGTTTGTTACAGATTTTGAAAAACCCATCGTGTTGCGATTTGCCCGCTTCGAATTGGTGCGGGGCGAGTGGAGGCGCTACATGTTCTCGCTCGATGGTATTCGCGATGAGCTGGAGCAAGATCAAGACGACAATACCCTATTTGAGGTAAATGTGGTAAACATAGAAGAAAACGGCCGCAGAACGCCAGTGCCTTACGTGTTGCCACCCGGTATACAGCGCCAAGAGCTGTTTATGACAAGCAGCATACAGAAGCAAAATGAACAGTCGGTATCTATGCGCGTATGCGATTTGAAGGATGGCGATGCCCGAGCCGTATTCCGAAATCTAGGCATGGATATGAGGTTGTATAAAAATCTCAATATGTTTGTACACGCAGAGCAAGGCCAATTTGAAGAGCCCCTGCGCGATGGCGATCTCACCTGCTTTATTCGCTTAGGTTCTGATTATGACCAAAACTATTACGAGTACGAAATCCCCTTGGTGGTAACCCCTTGGGGCGTAACTGTAGACCGAGAGATATGGCCCGTAGATAATGAAATGAATATAGACCTAGAAATGCTCAGAGAAATAAAACTGGAGCGCGATAGGGCAGGCGTGGGATTCAGAACACCTTACAAAGTAGATAGAGGAAGATATAAAGTAACCGTGATAGGAGCGCCCAACTTGGGCAACGTCCGTACCATTATGATTGGCGTACGCAACCCCAAAAAACAACTGGGCGACAACCAAGACGATGGATTTGCTAAGTGTGCTGAAATCTGGATCAACGAACTTCGATTAACGGGTTTTGACAACCGAGGCGGATATGCCGCTGCGGCACGTGTAAATGCCCAATTGGCCGATTTTGCCAACATCACCCTCACGGGTAATTACTCCTCCGTAGGCTTTGGATCTATCGATATGAACGTGAACGAGCGTGCCCAAGAGGAAGTGTTGGCCTACGATTTACAAACGAGTTTTGAATTGGGTAAATTTTTCTCTGAGAAAATCAAGCTCCGCATCCCCATGTTTTACGGCATAGCCGAGGAGTGGAGAAACCCCTTGTTTAACCCGCTCGATCCTGACATTGAATTTGACGATGCCTTGGCCAATATAGAGACCCGCTTGGTACGCGACTCCATAAGGCGTATAGCTCAAGATTATACCAGCCGACGAAGCATCAACTTTGCTAATGTGCGCAAGGATAGAACCAATACCAAGCGAAAGGCGCAGTTTTACGATATAGAAAACTTCTCATTCAGCTATGCCTTTAGCGAGCAGTTTAATAGCAACATCAATACCATTACGGATAGGCGTAAAGACTACCGAGGAGCCATCAACTACACCTATCAGCGGCAGCCCAAGCCCATAGAGCCTTTCAAAAAAATAGGATTTTTGAAAAGTAAACACCTGGCACTGATAAGAGATTTTAATTTTAATTACCTACCCTCCAGGGTCACTGTGCGTACCGAGCTCAACCGATTGTACAACGAATTGGAAATGCGCAATACTGATAATCCTGAATTTGAATTGCCAAGAACTTTCAATAAGGCGTTTACCTTCAATAGGATTTACGACGTAAATTACGATTTGACCAAGGCGCTGCGAATAGACTTCAATGCCCGAATGAATACCTGGATAGATGAACCCGATGGCCCTGGCGATGCCGATTCGGTGCGCACGGCCATTCGCGAAAACCTATTGGCAGGGGGTCGTCCTACCAACTATCACCATACGTTCAACGTAAACTACGACCTCCCATTTAATAAAATTCCCCTGCTTGATTTTATCAGTTTAAATGCCCGAGCTACAGCCGACTTCGACTGGATGACCAACTCGCTCGTAACCCAGCTAGATCCAAGCAACGACAGTTTAAATTTAGGCAATACCATACAGAATTCACAAAGTTTTCAATTGAACGGTCAAGCCAATTTGGTCAATTTTTACAACAAAGTGCCCTACCTGAAAAAAGTGAATACACCAGCACAACCGCAACGCCCCGGACAAAACCGTCCTGGACAAAGACCCAACCCGAGAGCACGTCCCGGACAAGAAGAAAAAGAAAAAGAAGATGAAGAAGAAAAAGAACCTTCTGTATTGGACAACATACTCAAGTCGAGCGCGCGGGTAATGATGAGCTTGCGCAATGTGGGTGGTAGCTATACCCGCACCGAAGGCACCATACTGCCCGGCTTTACGCCTAACCCAGGAGCTATGGGCTTAAGCAGTGGTGATATGGCACCCGGCTGGGGCTTTGTGCTTGGTTCACAGCAAGATATTCGCGGTCGTGCAGCCGAAAACAACTGGATTTCAAGCAGCCCGCTGCTCAACAATCAATTTGGAAATACCTTTGTAGAAAACATGAACATCCGCGCTACCATAGAGCCCATCACCGCATTTAGATTGGAGCTTACCGGAATGCGCAACACCACCTCTAATTTCAATGAATTCTTCCGATTCGATAGGGATATGAATATGTTTACCAGCCAAAACCCCTTTTTAGCAGGCACTTATTCTACCACATTTATGGCTCTTTCTACCGCCTTTGACCGCAGCGAAGGCCCCGATTACGACAGTGAGGTGTACCGTACCTTTTTGGCCTATCGCGATATCATTGCCCAGCGATATGTAAACAATCGCTTGGCCACAGACCCCAACTTCTCCAAAGAATTCAACAACTTCCCCGATTCAGCAGCCTTTGGCTATGCAGGCTATAGCTATGTATCGCAAGATGTAATCATTCCTGCATTTATAGCAGCTTATGGCGGTTTGAATCCGGAAACGATTGACTTAGATCCAAAATATAGGTCCAATAAAATTCCTATACCCAACTGGCGACTTACCTATGATGGATTATCGAAGGTGAAATGGTTCAATAAAGTATTTACCAACATTACGGTAAGTCACGCCTACGTATCTAACTACAACATGGGAAGTTTTAATACCAACCTAGCCCGACAACAACGCGAGCTCGATGGCGAACCCTTGATCAACGACAATGGCGATTTCATGCCCGCCAATCAAATTACCATGGTTACCATTACCGAGCAGTTTGCTCCTTTTATTGGTTTTAATGTAAGAATGAAAAACTCACTCACAGCGCGGGTAGATTACAAAAAAGACCGCAATTTGAGTTTGAGTCTAGCCAACAATCAAATGACCGAAATGCGAGGCAACGAGGTACAGGTGGGTATAGGATACATCTTTAAAGATTTGAAGCTCAACTTTGTAAGTCTTGGCCCAACGGGCAAAAGACCTCAAAGCAATTTGGAATTGCGATTTGATGTATCGGTGCGCGACAACCAAACCGTGATACGACGCATAGTAGAGCAGCTGGATCAGGTTACAGCCGGTAATACCATTACTACCATCAAGTTTACAGCCGATTATGCCATCAGTGCCAAGGTAACCGCACAAATATTTTACGACCAAATCATCAGTACTTACCGCACTTCTAATGCATTTCCTACGTCTAATACCAATGTGGGTTTTAATATTAGAATCAATTTGGCGCAGTAAAAGCCCCAAAGGCTTGTAAGGCTCAGCTTTACAAAGCAATAAATCGTTGGTGATATTACCTTTGGTCATCTAAAAAATGAGCAAATACACACCATGCACAAAATACTCAACTATATAGGAGGCACTTATCAAGAGCCTACAAGCCGCACATATTTTGACAACTATGAGCCTGCTACAGGTTTGGTTTATAGCAAAATAGCCGATAGCGACTCGGCAGATGTGGCCCAAGCGGTACAAGCAGCTGAGGCCGCTTTTCCGATATGGAGCCATATGAGTACTCAAGAACGATCCCGTATTTTGCTCAAACTTTCGGAGCTGATAGACCAAAATCTAGAAGAGCTCGCAGCCCTGGAAAGTCGCGACAATGGCAAACCATTGAAGCTAGCCCGCTCGGTCGATATTCCTCGTGCCCGCGATAATTTCGCCTTTTTTTCTACCGCCATTCTGCACGATGAATCGCAAATGCACGACATGGGCAGCAAAGGTTTTAACTACACCAAGCGGCAGCCACTGGGCGTAGTAGGTTGCATCAGCCCTTGGAATTTGCCCTTGTATTTATTTTCATGGAAAATAGCCCCTGCCTTGGCATCGGGCAATTGTGTGGTAGCCAAACCTTCGGAAGTAACACCCTTTACTGCTTATAAATTGGGCGAACTCGCTACACAAGCCGGCATGCCACCCGGTGTGCTCAATATTGTACAAGGCACCGGACCCAAAGTAGGTGCGGCCATAGTAGAACATCCAAAAATTGTAGCCATATCATTTACAGGAGGTACTGCCACAGGCAAAGCCATAGCCGCTACTGCTGCACCCATGTTCAAAAAACTCTCTTTGGAATTGGGCGGTAAAAACCCCAACATCATTTTTGCAGATTGCGATTATGAGAAAACCCTTAAAACCTCAGTACTAAGTTCATTCAGCAATCAAGGACAAATATGCTTGTGTGGCAGCAGAATTTTCATAGAGCAAAGCATTTACGATAAGTTTAAAGAAGACTTTGTAGCCCGTGTAAAAAACCTAAAAGTAGGCTCGCCCACCGATCCTGAAGTTCAAATAGGAGCATTGGTATCCAAACCGCATATTGACAAAGTGTTGAGCTACATACAATTGGCACAAGAAGAAGGAGGAATCGTATTGGCGGGTGGCCACATCGTTTCTATGCCTGCGCCTTATGAAAAGGGATATTACTTGGCACCTACGGTGATTGAAAATCTCGCTCACGATTGCAGAACCAATCAAGAGGAAATATTCGGGCCTGTGGTAACACTTACACCCTTTACAACCGAGGAAGAAGTAATCATGATGGCCAACAGTACACCGTATGGATTGGCGGCTACGGTGCATACAAACAATTTGTATAAAGCGCACAAAACAGCCGACGCCCTGCACAGTGGCATTGTGTGGATCAATACTTGGCTCATGCGCGATTTAAGAACGCCCTTTGGCGGCATGAAAGCCAGTGGTGTGGGTCGTGAAGGTGGATTTGAAGCTTTACATTTCTTTACCGAGGCCAAAAACGTTTGTGTGGCTTACTGAGGTAGGCGCTCAAAAGTATAATAGATGTTTTTACCTTGGATTTTCTTGGTCAGCCGGATGTTTTTGGTCAGCAAGCTTTCAGCGTCAAAAGAGCCAGTTCCCAGCTGCGATAGCACTTCTTGCTCAAAGGCAAGCACATATTTTTTCTTGACGAGATAATTCGATTTTTGATATACGCGATGCGAAAACTCCAACAAGTCTTGTGCTTTTGTGGTGGGCGACGTGTATTTTTTAATAGAAATTACTCCAGCCGAATAAACCGAATCGGGGATGGGAATAAGAAGCGCATGAGAAACAAAAGTGTCGCCCGGCATAATCCATTGCGCTGCTCTAAAACGCGCTTGATAATGACTGATTTTGGTTTCGTTTATTTCTTGAGCAAATACCGAAGAAATAAAATTCAAACCAAAAAAAACCGCCCAAATGAATTTAAAAAAAACACTTGAGCGGCTTTTAAATTGATGTGTAAGCATGTTAAAAACTACTCACCTGTAACAATAATGCTGTATTTGGTAGTAAAAAATCCACCTGTAACTCTATAATCTACCGTGGATACTTTCGTGATTTTACCTTTTTTAGCGGCTGCCATAATCGATAAATCTACACTCATAGGTCTAAAAAATAGAATTTGTGTGTACGATACCTCACCTACTTTAGAACCTTTACCCCCAGGGTTGTCGGTAATCATAAGCGGTCCAGCAATTGAGCATGAGCTGATTGAAATAATGATTCCCAATAGGAATATGAATTTAAATATGTTTTTCATTTGTGTTTATGTTTTATTCGCCTGTTACTATTATTTCCATGGTCTGGAAGAAAATAAAATTCGTGGTATTTACATCCACGGTGGCTATGGTTTCTATTTTACCTTTTTTAGCAGCCTCTATTACCCCAAAATTTTTGTTGGTCACAAATAACCCTATGGCCAATTGTGGTGAACCCACTATGTGATTGCCAAAAGGTAAAATAATGCTGGTAGACGACTTGCCTTTTTTCTTACCGATAGGGTTGTTGGTAGCCGCATAAGGCAGTGTGGTGCTGCATGCGCTTAGCAAAGCAATGGCTATGATGCTGTATATAATTTTTTTCATGGTTTATTCTCCCGTTACTGTTAATGTTCTATTGGTAAATATTAAAAATCCCGTCACTTTGTACTCGGCAATGCCTACTTTTTCTATTTTGCCTTTTTCCATGGCTTTTTGGTAGGTTACTTCGTTTTTTGAGTTAAAATTAGAAGCTTTTGCCACCCCTTTTTTACTGCCCACTGGGTTGTTGGTCACTACTGCGGTATGTGATAGGGTGCAAGAGCTAGCGCCCAAAAGCATCACACCACCGACTAATAGAAGTCCTTTGATTTTATTCATATTTTTAAAATTTTTTCTCCTAAAGATATTAATTAGATGTTTTTGAAATTAAAAAAATCAAAGTCGTATGTTAAGAAATTGTAAAATATTGCCAGCATCCACATTCCTTAGTATTTGCATTTTTTCTGGCTAATCCTATTAGGCACTATCATTCACTTGAACCTATGCTTTAGTTTTGCGCGTCCATTCTTAATGATCATCAAAATAAGCCCATATGAGCCAAGATAACCTTTTTAAAGACCTAATAGCACACTGCAAAGAGTATGGATTTATATTTCCGAGCAGTGAAATTTACGACGGCCTAGGTGCTGTTTACGATTATGGGCAATTGGGTGCTGAGCTCAAGAATAACATCCGACAATATTGGTGGACAGCCATGACGCGCCTCAACGAAAATATCGTGGGTATCGATGCCGCTATTTTTATGCACCCTACCACATGGAAGGCCTCAGGTCACGTGGATGCCTTCAGCGACCCTTTGATTGATAATAAAGACTCCAAAAAACGCTACCGTGCCGATGTACTCATCGAAGAGCAAATGGCTAAATACGAAGACAAAGCCGATAAGGAAGTAGCCAAAGCAGCCAAGCGATTTGGCGATAGCTTTGATGAAAAACTCTACCGTGAAACCAATCCTCG
>CAYZUZ010000001.1:0-16722 GCA_964481795.1 uncultured Cryomorphaceae bacterium | reverse complement strand
TTTAATATCATGGCGGGTTTACGTTTAATAATTGACTAATAAGGCGCAGTAACATGAAAATACATAAAATTTTTGGTTCTTTTTTAGCTTTCTTATTTTTAATTAGATGTACTACTGCTGTAGCTCAAGTAGATACAGACTTTGAATCTTATAAAAAAGCTAGGCAGCAAAGTATGCTACAAATGCAAAAACAACAAGAGCATGGAATAGACTCACTGCGCAAAGCTCAAAATAATGCCTTTTTGGAAATGTTAAAAAAAGAATGGGAGTACATTTCAATAGCTAAAGGTAATCTTACATACAAACAGCCCAAGCCTCCTACTCCACCTTCTATTACAAAAGAAGATATTGAAACTCCTAAGCCAATCATAGAATATCCTAAAGATGAACCACAGGATGTTTCTCTTGAGGATGAAGAGATTGCAGAAGAGGGTATATTGAGTTTTAGTGACTTTAATTTTTTCAACGCGACCATAAAAGGCCCGATCATTAAAGCGTGGCCCATATTTCAAGAAGATAAAATAATTGAACAAAAAATAATTACAGACTATTGGCAAGCTTGCAGCGAAGCCAAAGCCTTGGAGCCGTTATTACAATTTATTGATCAACAAAAAAGTGCTCTTTCTCTGAATGACTGGTCTATTATTTTGTTGGTACGTGATATGGCTAAATCGAATTTTGAAACTAAAAATGCACAAGTGGCTTTTGAGTGGTTTCTTTTAATACAGCTAAACTTTGATGTTCGATTGACCTTTGATTCCAATAGCCTTTTTATTGCTTATCCTATTTAACAAAAAGTATATGCAAATGATTATTTTATTTTTAATGGAAAACCTTACTACTTGATAAACAGCAATCATAATAAAAAATTATACACTTATCAAGGTCAATTCGAGACGGCAAAAAATTTTCCTACCTTCTCAAATCTTACAAAAGTAAAACTCCCTAAAGTATATGGAAATCGCACCTTTGAGTTTTCATGGTTAAACAAGAAGTATCTGATTCAAATACCTTTTAACCAAAGTGCCATTCATCTTTATCAAACAGTTCCTCAACTTGATTTAGCTTACTACTTTAATGAAGCCGCTAGTAATGATTTTAATCAGGTGCTTTCTATTGCCCTGAAACCCTATTTAGACTCTATTGTGGATATAGCTGATAAAGTAAGATTTTTACATAGTTTAATTTTATTAAGCATACCCTACCAAACAGATGACGATCAGTTTGGAATTGAAAAATTTTGCCTCGCTGAGGAAGTTTTGTATTATCCTTATGCAGATTGTGAGGATAGAACATTTTTACTCAATCATATGATTAAAACTTTACTTGGACTTCGTACCATTGGATTACATCTGCCAGGACATATGAGTATGGCTGTAGAATTGCCTTATCCTGAGAAATATTCTGCAACTTTCTACTACAAGGGTCGTAGTTATATTTATTGTGATCCCACATTTTTTGGGGCAGATATAGGTATACTACCCAATGAATATAAAGGGGTAAAGGCTGAAATAATTGAATAAATTTTTAGAGATCAAAGAATGCTACAAGTATAAACGCAAAGACATTTAGAGCTAAATTTATTAGTATTATTTTTCAATAAAAAAATCCGAACCTTAATAAAGTTCGGATTTTCTATATTTGATTATAAACCTAAAGAAACAAATACTAACGGCCCTGCTCCATTTTTCTCATCTCCTCGTCAAAGGTCTTTTTGAATTGCTCGTAATTGTAGTCAATTTTTAGTGTTTCATCTTTGGTCAAAGCTTGAAAATAGCTATCGGCCAATCTTTCGGCACTCAACTCAAGCGCAAGGTAGTACTTGAATACATTGGTGTTATTTACTTTGGTAGTGCGCTCACAAATCGTAATTACACCTCTCAATTCTTGATTGATTACAGTGCGTGAGTTCTCTTCAAAACGCTCTAGAATTTCTTCTACGTTATTGAATTCTGAAGATTTCACGTAATTATCGCCCACAACCTTCATCGTGGTTGATAACATACCTGCCAATTCAGAGCGAGCATTGCTTAGTGCTTTGCGCTTAGCGGTATTTACGTCCATACTTTCACCAAAGCTGAAGGCACGAAAGGTAGTGGCATCAGATTTATGTTCGGAGCAAGGTAATACCAGCTCTGTTTCACCAGTAGGGGTGGCTACCTCCTCCGTTTTCTTTTTGCTTTTGCACGATGCCACACTGATTACCAATGCCGCAGCGGTTAAAATTTGGAAAATGTTCGATTTTTTCATTATCATTAAATTTTTGGTTAAATGTAAACAGTCAAAGTGATTGTAGCCAAATGCCATGCCGAAAAACATTAAAAATACTTATTAATAGGTAAAAAAACATCATACGGGGAGTTTGCTTTCGTCCGCAAAGCTGTAATAAGCACCTTCACCTACTATGATGTGGTCTATAAGTTTGATATCTAAAAACTCACCTCCTTTTGCTATTTTTTCAGTGATGTTGATGTCTGGCTGACTAGGACGCAGTGCCCCTGAAGGATGGTTGTGCCCTACAATGATTCGCACAGCATTTATTTCCACGGCATTTTTAAAAATCATGCGTATGTCTACAGGTGTAAAGTTGATGCCTCCTTCGCCTATTGCTTTTACAGCAAGTACCCTATTTGCTTGGTTTAAGTATACGGTATAAAAGGTTTCCGTGTCTCTATCAGCCAAGTAGGGATTGAGCACCTCATAGGCGTCCTTGGAGCTTGTAATAATCGGATTTTTAGGCGATTGTGTTTCTTTTCGTCTACGACCTAGTTCCATAGCTGTAACTATGTTGATGGCTCGTGCTTCGCCTATGCCTTTGGTTTTTTTGAGCTCTGCAATGGATAGTTTAGCCAGTTCATTGAGGTCGTTGTTGCATTGATTGAGCAGTTTTTTTGCTAGGTCTATTGCACTGTATTCTTTGGTGCCACTGCCTATCAAAATACCAATAAGCTCCGCATCTGATAACGCGAGCCTTCCTTTGTTGATCATTTTTTCACGAGGTCGGTCATCTTCAGCCCAATTTTTTATACTCAGTTTTTCCATATTGAGGTATTATGTAGGCAAATATAGATAAAATCACTTCTGAAATACGGTTGCTCTTGAAAAAATAGCCATTTATCTAACCGACAAAAAACATAAACTCAAAACACTGATTTACATATATTTAAATATTTACAACTTACTTTAATTACCCCTTTAACCTACAAAGCCCTCCCACCGCCTCATGTAATTTACAAATACAAGAGCAAGACCTTGATTTTGCAGATATTCGGGGCTAAAAGGTGGATTCAGAGGTTGCCAAAGGGGATCTTGTGCACGCTTGGGCCAATCGGGGTGTGGGAGTGCTACTCGGCCTAAGGCCACTATATCCACACCTGCGTTTAGGAGGGTTTCTGCCTGTTGGGGAGTCCAAATGCCTCCTGCGGTGATAAGGCAGGTATCATTGCCCAAGGCTTTTCGAAAATGTGTGATTGCTAGATCCTTTGAATTAGGGTACTTCTCCGGTTTTTTGAAGGCATCCCACAGCGAAATATGAATAAAATCTGCCCCTTCAGCTTCCAATTTTTGAGCAAGTGCGATGCTTTCATCAAAGTCTATTCCTTTAAAAAACAGCTTATCTTCAGGCGACAATCGGATTCCTACCAGGAAGTTATGCGATACTTGCTTTTTGATTCTTGAAAAAATTTGCATGAGGAAACGCTCTCTATTCTCGGCATTTCCGCCCCAAGCATCTGTTCTCCGATTGGTATCTTTGCTCAGAAACTGATGTATGAGGTATCCATGAGCTCCGTGCAGCTCCACACCGGCAAATCCGCAGCGCTCCAACCTCAAGGCTGCTTGCACAAAATCTTCAATTACGCTTTCAATTTCAGCTTCAAGCATGGCTCGCGCATCCAATATGCTGTCTTTGTAATAATTGGAAGCGCTTATTTTTTCGAGGCCGCTTACCACAGAGCTTGCTCGTAATCCTCCATGAAATAATTGACCTATCAGCAGGGCTTGACTCTGTTTGACTTGGAGTGCCAATTTGCTTAGTTCGGATTCAAAAACATCGGAATCTAGGCCTATTTGCCCCGCCCATGCTTTCCCTTGCTTGCTTACATAGGCCGCGCATGTGGTTATCATGCCAAATCCGCCTTGGGCTCTTAATTGTAAAAAATGAGCTTCCTCTTTGCTCAGGCTTCCTTCTGCATGACTTTGTTGATTGGTCATGGCGGCAAGTTGCACGCGATTATGGGCAACAATCTTATTTTTAAAAATATACGGTTTGTGAATCATTTGGATTTTTTAAAGGGTGCTACATTAATTTGATAATGCAAAATGATAAAGATAGAAAGCAAAAAAGCCTCTACAAGTATGCTTGCAAAGGCTTTTTTTGGGGGGTGGGCCCAACAGGGCTTGAACCTGTGACCCCCTGATTATGAGTCAGGTGCTCTAACCAGCTGAGCTATAGGCCCTATAAAAACACAACGATGATTGTTGGTTTTTTGGGGCTGCAAATATAAGAGTACTTTGTAACCTAAAAAATAAATTTTTAAGTTTCTTAGAAAATTATTTTCTTTCTTAAACTACTGATTATTAGCTTATTTTACCCCAAGTATAGCGCTTGCTGTATTTTTGCTTGTAAAATTCTTTGGTTTTTTGATGCTCAAGATTTGTGAGTTCAGGGTCGTTTTGAAGCAGCAGGCTCACTTGGTCGCGTGCCATTTGTAGTATGGCACCATCTTTACTGATTTCGGCTAGTTTCAAATCCAATACACCACTTTGGCGCGTTCCCATCAAATCGCCTGGCCCACGAAGTTTGAGGTCTACCTCGGCTATTTCAAAGCCATCTTGTGTGCGTGTCATGGTTTCGAGTCGTGTTTTACTTTCCTTTGAGAGTTTGTAGCCTGTCATTAATATGCAATAGCTTTGTTCAGCACCTCTACCTACCCTACCACGCAATTGATGCAATTGCGACAATCCAAATCGTTCGGCACTTTCAATGACCATTACGGAGGCATTAGGCACATTTACTCCCACTTCAATCACGGTAGTGGCCACCATGATATGTGATTTGCCTGACACAAACTCTTGCATGGCTTCGTCTTTTTGCTCGGGTGGGAGCTTGCCATGTACCATGCTGATGCGGTATTGCGGCTCAGGAAAGTCTCTTTGAATATTCTCAAGTCCTTCAGAAAGAGCTAGGTAATCCATTTTTTCAGACTCCTCAATCAAGGGATATACCACATATACTTGACGGCCTTTGGCAATTTCTTCTTTTAAAAATCCAATAAGAGCCAGGCGTTTATTTTCGAAGTAATGTAAGGTTTTTATGGGTTTTCGGCCAGGCGGCAGTTCATCAATTACGGATACATCCAAATCTCCGTAAACTGTCATGGCCAATGTACGTGGAATGGGGGTGGCTGTCATGACCAATACATGGGGGTGCAATCGGTTTTTTGCCCATAGTTTTTGTCTTTGAGCTACACCAAAGCGGTGCTGTTCATCTATGATGGCTAGGCCAAGATTTTGAAATTGCACTTCATCTTCAATCAACGCATGTGTACCTATCAATAAATGTATTTGACCGTTTCTAAGGGCTTCGTGCAGTAGGTTTCTCTTTTTTGTTTTGGAGCTTCCTGTGAGCAAATCTACCCGAATAGGCAAATCTTTGACCAACTCACTCAGTCCTTCAAAGTGTTGCTTGGCGAGTATCTCGGTAGGCGCCATCAAGCAGGCCTGAAAACCAGCATCCATTGCCATGAGTGCTGCCAGCAAGGCTACAATGGTTTTGCCCGAACCCACGTCGCCTTGCAGCAGTCGATTCATCTGCCTACCAGAACTCACATCGGCTCGTATTTCTTTGAGTACTCGTATTTGTGCTTGAGTGAGTGAAAATGGAAGATGATTTTTATAAAATTCAGATAAATATTTTTGATTGGATTGGGTAAAAACAAATCCTTGATTCTTTTGAGCTAAGAGAACTTTTTGCCTCAATAAGGCCAGTTGCACAAAAAAAAGCTCCTCGTATTTGAGTCGGTAACGTGCTGCTTGTAGCTCTTGGGTGTTTTTAGGAAAATGAACCTTGGCTACCGCGCTTTGGCGATCCATAAACTTATTGTAAGCCAGAATTTTTGGAGGCAAATTTTCCCCCACATACTGCAATGCATGATTGAGGGCTGTTTCCATAATACGCGCAATGCCTTTGGAATGCAATTGAAAAGCGCTTAACTTTTCGGTAGAATGGTACACCGGATAAAGTGAACCTTCTGGATGCAAATCGGCCTGGGTTTTGAGCTCCATTTCCGGGTGTACAATACTGAATTTTCTTCCGTATTTATTTAATTTTCCGTATACTACGTATTCAGCATGAGGCAATAGCATGCCCTTGATTATCTTGACACTTTGAAACCAAATGAGCTCCATTGAGCCTGAATCATCTACCAGCTGAGCCACCAAGCGCTTGCGGCCTTTACCACTGCCCACTTCTTCCACATGAGTTATGATTCCTACAATTTGTGCTTCGCCTAATTCTTCGTTTAACTGACCTATTTTCTTAAATTCAGTTTTATCTACATATCTGAAGGGATAATGCTGCAATAAGTCTTCTACCGTAAATAGGTTGAGCTCCTTAGCCAAAACATCAGCGCGCTGTGGCCCAACACCTTTGAGGTAAGTAAGTGGGGTTTTCAGTGGGTTGGCTTGTGGATGTTGTAAGGAGTTGCTCATCAAGGTGCAAGTAAATCAAAAAAAGCATTATTATTTTTGGAGTACAACAATTTTTTTTGCACAAAGTAAATGGTCAATAACAAAAAAAGAAGGATTTACCTCCTTTTGGAGTAAATTAAAACACAAAAAAACAAGTCTGAAATTATTTATTTCTTTCAAGACCTTGATTGGGCTTGGCTTTTAATATCTTTGACCCCTAAATTTTTTCAATCGAATGAGGTTTTTAAGGTTTTTACCTAATTTATTGACGCTTAGCAATTTGTTTTTTGGCATTTTGGCCTTGCAGTATGTTTTTAGCCTCAATTATCCCATGGCATTGTGGATGATTGGATTGAGCTTGTTATGCGATTTTTTGGATGGAATGGCCGCAAGAGCCCTGCGTGTAGATTCCCCTTTGGGTTTACAACTCGACTCGCTGGCCGATATGGTGAGCTTTGGGGTAGTGCCTGGTCTGGTTTTGTATCAATTGATAGAGCAATATACTCCCTTAGAGGGAATTAGGCATTACATTTTACCTTATTTTGGTTTATTACTTTCACTGGCATCTGCGATGCGTTTGGCGCGTTTTAATCTAGATGATGAGCAGAAATATCACTTTGTAGGCTTAGCTACACCCTCGGCTGCTATTTTTGTAATGGGATTGCCAGAGTTGATCAATTATATCGGTTTACATTACTCAAACATCCATATAGATTGGGCATTCGTATTGGTAGTTACCGCTTTGATATTAAGTTATTTACTTAACGCATCTATCCCTTTATTTGCCTTAAAATTGCGTAAGGGTGATGCGCATTTGGTTTTAAAAATTGTGTTTTTGGTTTTATCCTTAGGCCTTCTAATTATATTCAAAATCAACGCGTTGAGTTTAATTATAGCGCTTTATATCTTATTGTCTGTACTATTTTTTAAACCCACAAAATCTATAAGTAATGAATTACATAGCTGAAATAACCATTATGCCCCATAAAGCACTGCTAGACCCACAAGGCAAAGCCGTGGCAGCCAGCATGTCTAAAATTGGATTGGCCCAAATATCGCAAGTGCGCATTGGCAAGCACATCCAACTGGAACTAGAAGCCGCAAGTGCCGAGGAGGCCAAGCAAATAGCCGAAGATGCCTGCAAAAAACTATTGGCAAATACGATTACAGAGTATTTTGAAATACAAGTACAAGAGGCGACTACCGCCTAATGCAAATTGAACTCGCGTAGGAAAAAAAGAATATTCTTACGTAAATTTTAATGAAAAAAGGCTGCCTCTTTATTTAAGAAGCAGCCTTTTTTATTATGAATTCTTTTTGGGCGAAAGGCCCATCCAGAAAGCCAAGCCTACGAGTATCAGCAATAGGGCCGATGCTATACCGCTGTATAATTCTCCTTTTAAATAGCTGGGTGGTGCAAAAGTGAAAACGATATCGTAATTACCTGGAGCCAACTCCATGCCTCTTAATGTATAATTTACCCTGTTGTGATCTACAGGTTCACCGTTGATATAAGCTTGCCAATCGCTGCCTGAACCTTGGTAAAATATTTCAGAAAAAACGGCAAACTGCTTTTCATTGCTGGCAAATGTGTAAACAACCTCGTTGGCTTTGTGGCTTTTGAGGGTAAGTGTAGCTGAAGCAGGGTTGTAAGAACCTGCGAACTTGCCCTTGCTTTCAGCGGGTAGTATGGCCTCATTTTTTGATTGGAAGTTGTTGAGTTTTTCAATCTCGTCATCTGCATTGTCAGCTGTTATCAATTTGCTTACAAGCCATTGACTTCCATTGGCTTCAGGGTTTAATTGGGGCTTATTGTCGCTTATAAAATATCGGGTATTGAGCATGTTGAACACCTCTTGATTGCCTTTGCTCAAATGGAAATCAATCAAATCTTGATAGCGCTGCAACTTTGCTCCATGATAACCACCTAAGGATAAATGGTGATAGGAGGTAAATGCATCGCCCGTAAGGCTGCGACCCACGTGAGCTACGCGGTACACGCCATCTTTATCTTGATTTATTTGGATATTGGCTGCCGAAGCTTGCAGTACACGATCGGCTTCTTTTTTACTCACAAAATCATCAGATCCTACATGCTGCTTGTTAAAACTCCATTGATCTACAAGAATAAAAAGAGCCAATGCAGCCACAAAGTAGTTGAATTTCAATTTATTGATCACATACAAATAGGTGGTGCCAAAAGCGAGGCCAGCAAACAATAAAGTTTTTAAGGCACTCATACGAAGCAAATAAAGCCTATCGGCCATCAATACATCGAGGTCGATGCCCTGCTGGGCTAGGTTTTCATCATTATTGCCAGTAAAATCAAAAAGCAAACCTCCGAGGAGTACAAAAATCAAGCAGAAACCTCCTGCCACATAAAATGCTTGAAGGAGTTTCTTTTTGAGGCTAACTAAGGATAAATCGCCTGAAAGCGTTTTTTGCAGCGCTAAAAAACCCTGTAGTGGTATAGCAAAAAACAAAATAACAAAGGCCATAGAGGGTACTCTAAATTTATTGAAAAGTGGAAGGTTTTCAAACATAAATCGGTTGAAACCTTCGAAATTGATACCCCAGCCCAGCATCAGCGAAAAAGCAATGGCCAAGGTAAATGCCATATATACTTTGGCCTCCAATACAAAAAAACTGAGTACAAAAAAGAAAAAAACCACTGCTCCTATGTAATAGCCACCATTGACAAAAGTTTGATCGCCCCAGTAAAACAAAGAGGCCACTGTTCTATCTGCCTGTTTTTCAGCTTCCTTGCGCGAATAGCCTTGTTGCTGAAAATTATTGCGAAGCATAGGAAAATACTGATCGTGAATCTCTGTGCCTTCATAGGTCTGTGCAACGCCACCGCCTGTAGCATTGGGAATCACCAGGTTCAAGGCTTCACTTACACCATAGCTCCAGCCCATAGCATATTCAAAATCAAGTCCTCCTTTAAATTCTTCGTTTCTACTCAATTCCGAAATGCCACCCCTCATGGTTTCTTTTTGATATACGTAATTGGTCCATAGTTGCGAAATATTAGGCAATATCCCAATAATGGCTGCAATAAGAAGCCCCAAAGAGGTGGTAAACCATTCTTGAGCCTTTTTCTCTTTGATAAAAAAATACAATTGTGTAAATACCAAAATCACAATTAAAAGAGCCATGTAATAGCTGATTTGAATGTGATTGGAATGGATAGAAATACCCACAGCTAAGGCTACTGTGCCCCAGCCGAGCCACTTACGACCTTGATAAGCCATGAGCACCCCAGCAATAGTAGGCGCTATATAGGCAGCCGTGCGCACCTTGGCTATGTGGCCTGCTCCCATCGAAATGATAAAGAAAGCTGAAAAACCAAAGGCCAAAGCTCCTAAAAAAGCAAGCCAGGGCTTTACCCGCTGTGTGGCTAGCAAAAAATAAAAACCCAACATGAGCAAGGCAATGGAGTACATAGATGAGCTGATGCCTAGGCCGTAGGCAAAAAAATAGGTGATGTATTTAAAGACATTGGTATAATAATAAGTACCCGCTTGAAAACCGGGCATACCGCTAAATAGTCCATTGTTCCACATGGGTTCTTCGCCTGATTGTTCTCTTTGATCTTCGATATATTTTACAATACCTACCCCATGCATGATATCGTCTTGTGGTATCACCTTGCCCTGCAAAACAGGATAAAAATAGACAACATTGAGGGCTATCATTGAAATAATGGGTAACAAATGGGTTTTTGCAAACAGCTTAATTGAATCCATGCTAAGTAAAAATTGATTGATCATGTAAAAGCCAAAAATACCTTGAAGTACTAAGGTGACAAATATTTATTTTGATGGGTGGCAAAAATCCTTGGTTATGCACCTTATTCCTACCAAAAACCCTAGCCTATATATTTTTTTTGATTCTTTATCAGTTTTTTACTTGGGTTGGGTAATGAACTGCCTTTTCTTTCGTTTTTTTGAGGTCTATTTGATACACAAGCTTCATGAGGTATATTTATTTTTGCATATTTCTGTTAATCAGTTATTTATCCTTTTCACAAAATACAGGCTTAGGTGCTTGGGTAGAGCATGTTTCGTTCAGGAGCCTGAGCAGCATTACCCAAGCGGGCAATTTGATTTACGCAGGTGGGGAGCAAGGCATCATCATTTTTGATACCGAAGAGCGAGAATTAGAGACCCTGACCCGCCAAAAAGGACTCAATGATGTAAACATTGTGGCTTTAGAATACTATGCTAAGCGCAACTTGGTAATCGTGGGCTATCAAAATGGAAATATAGACATCATTGCACAAGAAGGCAGAGAAATAACCAACGTAACAGACATACTTCGCTCCAATCTCTTCTTGGGTCGCAGGCGATTAAATCACATCAAAATACACAACAACATAGCCTACATTTCTATGGGTTTTGGTGTTGTTACTTTTAATTTGGATAACTTTCTTTTTCCTGAAACCATCATTTTAGGACCAGGGGGCAGTCAGACTGAAGTTTTTGAAACCGATATCGACGAAGCTAATGGTTTTATTTATGCAGCTACAGAAGAGGGCGTTTTCAGGGCATCGCTCAGCAGCAATCTCAGTTTTTTTCAGAATTGGCAACGCATAGAAGCCTTAGGAACAAGGCCCTACAATATAGTAACTGTATGGAACAACGAGGTATTCGTAAACCGATTTACAGGGGTGAATAACGACACCATTTATCGCCTAAAAGAGGGCAATTGGTCTTGGTTTGAAGAGGCTGTGATTTTTAAAAACAAACAAATTAGGAATTCAAATGGTATATTGCTGATTGTAAATGACTTTTCAATAAAAGGATTTAACCAAAACATGGGTTTAATTTACAACTTAGAACCCAGTAATCAAGGTCGCCCCAACTTTCAGCCGGTAGCAGCCGTGCGCGAAGCCAACAGGTCTTGGCTGTGGATAGCCAGTGCTCAAGAGGCCATTTATGAAATCATGCCCGAGGGGTGGCTCATCAATTTGGTGCCTGAGGGCCCTTTTAATAACCAAAGCTTTAGATTGCACTATGGCGACCAAAAACTTTGGATTGCCCCTGGTGCTTACAATGCTACGTTTGGCCCTACTTTCAACCGCGATGGCTTGTTTTATTATCAAGATTTTCGGTGGAAGCACCTCAAATCACCCAGCCTTAATGACCTGACAGATTTTGTTTTTGTAAAATCTGACCCCAACAAGCCCAATCGCATCTATGCCTCCAGCTGGAATGAAGGCATTGCCGTGATTGAAGATACCTCAATGGTTGAGTTTTGGGATGAAAACACCACCGATGGAGGCTTGGTAAGCGTAGCCAGCACCAGCCAAGGACAAGTAAGAGCCGCGCAAATGGACTTCGATAGCAAGGGGAATATATGGATAGCTACATCGCTCAACGACAACCCCTTAAGCATGAAAAAACCCGATGGAACTTGGGAAAACTTTGGAATAGGAGCTGTATCTAACTCTACCAACCACATCACCCATTTGATGGTAAGTGAAAATGATTTGATATGGATGATACCCCGCAACAGAGGTCTTGGAGTAGCCCAACTCACCAGCGATGGCACCCTTGAGGTAAGGCCGCTGAATCAAAATCCAGGTACAGGCAATTTGCCCTCCAACTCCGTACTTAGCATTGCCGAAGATCAAGATGGTGCCATTTGGATAGGCACTACAGCCGGGGTGGGAGTTATTTATACCCCCAGATTTGTATTTGAACCCAATCGAAATTTTGACGCTCGACGCATCACATTTGAAGAAGATGGAGTGGTGCAAGCGCTTTTGGCTTCGCAATCGGTAACGGCTATAGTGGTAGATGGGGCCAACAAAAAGTGGTTTGGCACTGAAAACAGCGGAGTATTTTACACTTCAGCCGATGGTCGCGAGCAGATATTCAACTTCAACAGCTCCAATAGTCCTTTGCCCAGTAATAATATTTTGGATATCAGTATAGATAAAGAAACCGGAATGGTGTACTTTGCTACAGATAGAGGCACTGTAGCCTATCAAGGAGCTGCCACACAGGGCAATGAAACTTTCGAAAATACCTACGCCTACCCCAATCCTGTAAGGCCTGAATATGATGGCCCTATTTTTATAAGAGGTTTGGTAACAGGGGCATTTGTAAAAATCACAGATGTTTCAGGTAATTTGGTTTTTGAAACCCGTGCCGAGGGTGGACAGGCCATATGGGACGGACGTTCTTTCAGAGGCGACCAAGTACAATCAGGCGTGTATTTAGCTTTTATGAGTGATGACTTAGGATTCAACAAACAAGTAGCTAAAATACTCATTATAAGATAAATGCAGGTAAAGATAAAAGCACTTGTACTGTCGTACACACCGGTGGGCGACCATGATTTGGTGCTGAGAACATTTACAGAGCATCACGGGAAATTATCTTTCTTTGTACATCGATACAAGAGTAAAAAATCGGGTATTAAAACCAGTTTGCTCATGCCTATGATGCCCTTGGAAATTGAAACCACTTTGAAAACTAGCAATGATTTGCAGAAATTAAGCGAGGCAAAAGCATTGCACAGCGGACATCAAATTTACAATCATCCTTACAAATTAGCTCAATGTTACTTTATGGCAGAAATGCTTCAAAATTTACACTTCGAAGCCTCTAACCACGAAGACTTTTTCGATTATGTTTTTCAAATATTAGTTGCCTATGATCAAGGAACGGAACTTGATGCGATGTTGCCTATTCATTGGCTTATATCCTTGATGGGCGAAATGGGCCTACGACCCGTGAGTACTCAACTAGAGTACCCCTATTATTTCGATATCAAAGAAGCTGAATTTCAATCATACGAGCCTATACACCCCCATTTTTGGACACCCGATTTATCATACACCTTCAACCAACTGCTTACAAAAGGTGAATACAAACTTAATCAGACTTTCCGTAGCCAATTATTACAAGGATTGCTCGACTTTTTACAAGTGCATGCCACAGGATTCCGCCCTCCCAAGTCGCTACAAGTATATAGTGAAATGCTGGGGTAGTTGTTGAGGTGGATAAATTGTTTTTACATACTGAGAAGTGTATATAATCTTATTCACAAAAAAATCTATCCCATATTTTTCATAGTTTTAAATAAGCAAAATCATTCTAGGTTTTTCTGTAAATCTCTATTCAATAGTTTTACTTTTTTATAAATAAAATACAAATATATTTCAGCAACAATAGCTATTTGAAGCCAAGGTCTATCCAGCTTGGATGGATGATTATACAAAAAACCGCTAGACAATAGTGTAAATGAAATATCTCCAACAACAGTTTTTATTTCTACATACTCCATTAGAGTAGTATCTGATTGATTGAATTTAGCTAAACCATATAAAAATTGACCTCCACAATTAAAATACATAGTACTGTCATGCTTGGCATTTTTCTGAACTTCATTATCAATTAAATCCTCAATAATTAGAGAATCCTTGGATTTGCTTACAAAAATCTCATCCATTTCCATTATATCCAAATCAGTCTCTTGGACATTACTCGTAGAAGGAAATAAAATATTCAAGTCAAATTCTTTAAGATTAAACGTTTGATAATCTTCATAAGGATATAGATAAATATCCTTCCTCAACCCGGTTTTTTCAAATTCTTGTACCACATTTTTTATATTCTCAATGTCATATTTCAAGTTGAGAATATAGGTATAATCTTGGCTTTGCAAATCCATCAAAAATGCCTTTATTTTTTCACTTGATGTGGGTTGATTCGGATAATTCATTTCTAAGAATATGTGAAATGAACTCATTGCTAACTCTAATGCTGTGGCTTTATTATCGCCCAAAAACTCATAAAAGGACTGAACTTCTTGGTGAGATTTATTACTATTATTGCAACCAAAGAAAAAGGCAAAAAAGAAAAATATTAAACAGTACTTCATGTGGGTATAAATTCAAAAAAATATCAAATATAAATTCATAAACTCAACTACTTCAATTAAATTCAAAAATCTTAATTGAATTAATTTACAATTAATCCAATGTAATGTAGGCCCTCGCTTGATAAAATATTATCTCTTTAAGATCTTTGTCTGACTTTAAAGTATATCCGAAAATGATTTCATTAGAACCTTTTCTTAAAAAATCTACATCAATTCGAATAAACTGTTCCACACTATTTGGATTTTGCATAAAAGTGTAATTACTATTGATCATAAAAATAACTTCATCAATTTCATCAATTTCATGGCGAATGGGCTCAAATGGAATTACATAGTGGTCGTTGTTAAAAATAGGTGTATGATAGGCTATTGCTTTGTCGGATTTTGAATAATATCTTATATCTATAAAATTACCTTTAGCATATTTATCTGTTATTTTAATATCGTATATTTTTGGTTTTTCTATTTTATTATATTTTTCTATCCAATAATTGTTATATTGATGAAATCTTATTGAATTAAAATAATTATCTTTAATTGTCAAAAATTCTTGCTGATTGGCAAGAGATTGATTTATCGAAAAAGAGAAATAGTATAAATGTTTTTCACCAATTAAAAATTTATCAAAATGCTTTTGCTCTTTACTTGTATCTGTGTATTCAAATTCAAAAAAAGTTTGCTTATCCTTCGAGCTTACAGATGTTTTGAGGCTATGAGTTTTCTCGCTTAATTTAGATATTAAAAAGTTTAAAAATTCAACAGAGTCTGTTTCGTAATCATAGTCTATCATTGCCTTAAACTCGACTCCATATTTTATAAGTTCAATATATTTACTAGCTTGTGAATCATCCTTAAAAAAAAAGTTTTCACTTTTTGGTATAGCAGGAAAACAAAGACTTACCCCTGAATAATAATCTACAATTCTAGGATAACTATATAACATTGAGTCAATTTTATACTCCCAATAATTTTGTTGATGACTTATTAATCCATGATTTGTAGCTTTGTCGTATTCCTCTTGAAATTGATTAGCCTTACCTTGTATTGCCTTTCTATAATCGTATATCCTTTCAAGCGGTAAATCTTTTCTTTCTGCAAGTAGTTTATTAAGCATTCTTGTATAAATCTCTGTAATATTTGCATGATATAATTCGTGCCTTAATAAACCTTTATTTGTTGATTGAGAATCTCTAAGCCAAGAATTGTGGGTGTCAATTATAGTTACAGCATAAATAGAATCACCTTTTTTTCTAAGCTTAATTGCTGGCAAAATTGCAGCTGCATACTTAAAATTATAAAGAGGCTCCAATTTTAAGAAATGAGAGCTATTCAGTTCCAAATCATCTTGCCACAACAAATACCTATCTGGATAATCTGCCCGATTAATTATTGATAAAATGGCACCTGATACGAAAAATACTATTATAATAATGACTTTATATTTCACCAATATTTTATGTTAAATAAATATAGAATCTTATTAATAAGTGATGCTAATAACTCTAAAAACACATAAATAATGCCGAAAATAATAAATGAATTTAATACTCCTGCTACTTCGTGTAAACGATTATTTAAAAATGAGTAAATCACAAAAATGGAACTTGATAAAAAAATTAAAATAAATACTGATATAAATCTATCAATAATTCTGTTTCGTGATTTATACCTCACTAAAAAAGATCTATGTACAAAAATAATTGAAGCAAATACAATCAATAAATAAAGAAGGAGATTCCAATTACTCGATTTAATAACTGTAGTTGTAGAAATAATGGTAATACATGATGTACTTATGGTAGAAGACAAAAACATGTTTATCAAATCATCAACCCTAAAATTTTTAAAAAGCTTCATCCAATCTATTTTAACTCAGATTATTTATTACAAATATATATCACAATGTTATCTGTGAGCGCCCCGCCTTTAGGGCCAATAGCCTGCCGATGTGGGGTGCACAGCAGCTAGGAGGATAAGAGCGACCAGAGGAAGCTCCTTAGCCGACTTTGGCTGCGTAGCTACCTCACAAGGCAGCTAGGGCACGGTGGCGGAATTTGGCGCCCAAATAAAGAATATTCTGTCTTTTTTAATCTCGCATGATTTTTTCCAATGCTTTGCCTTGAGCCAGCTCATCTA